>JBPCWF010000156.1:0-5270 GCA_051009775.1 Hyphomicrobiales bacterium
GCACGCTTTGGAGTGCCGGCCTGCACCTTATTACTCTTTGACAACACGCTGTTTTCGCTTGTCGTCAGGGCAAAAAGTCCTATATTTCGGTCCTTGACGCGTCGTGGTTTTGGAAAAGGCGCGGACTCGGACGTTTGGCTAAGGACTACCCGCCTTTGCAGGCATCATGATCTTTCCCCAACAATCTGAGAGAGCAACAGGTGCGAGAGACGTGCGCCTCGTTCTCGGCTATTTCCAATCAAACTGAGGGGAAAGGACTCCCAGAAAATGAGACAGAGCGGAACCATAAAATTCTTCAACCATTCCCGTGGCTTCGGCTTCATCGCACCTGAAGACGGCAGCAAGGACGTATTCGTCCACGTGACCGCCCTCGAGCGCTCCGGCATCGGCCAGGTCAACGAAGGCGATACGGTGTCGTTCGAGGTCGAAGATGATCCTCGCGGCCGCGGCAAGCAGGCGACGAACATCCAGGTCGGCTGAGCCGGCTCTGGCAGTCCCTGCGCGCGCCGGGCGAAGGCGCGTCCAGAAACGATTCGGCGCCATCGGACATATGTCCGGTGGCGCTTTTTCATTTGTCCGGCCCGAACGGTCGGGAGGATAGAGGTTTGAACGAACTGCGGGATACACCGTCCGCGTCGCGACGCATGTTCGCAGCCGGCCCGCAAAAAGGCCGGCCGCCCTTGAAGGTCGATTTACCCTAGTGCGGCGGTGGCGGCCCGCCGTCCTTGGTCAGCTTGACTTCCGCGGCCATCAGTCCTTTCGGACCGTTGCCGAAACGGACGAAAATGGTCTGGTCCGGCCTGAGTTCCGCGATGGCGTAACGCCGCAACGTTTCCATGTGGACGAAGATGTCCGGCGATCCCTCGCCCTCCGTCACGAAGCCGTAGCCGCGCTGGCGGTTGAACCACTTGACCTTGACCTCGACCCATTCGCTCTCCGGCGTGACCGCCACATGGGTCTTGGCCGGCGCGCGCTGAATCGGCTGGATCGCGGTCGACGTATCGACCACGAGAATCTTCAGGGCCTGCAGCCCCTTGGGCCGCTCAACCGCTTCGCAGACGATCCTCGTGCCCTCGAGCACGGCGTCGTAACCGTCTCTCTTGAGACAGCTCAAATGGATAAGAACATCCGGTAAACCGTTGTCAGGAATGACGAATCCAAAACCACGGGCGACGTCAAACCATTTGACGAAGCCTGAGATCTCAATGATCCGAACCGCCGATTCATCGGCGATGCTTATTATCTGTTCAGCTCGATCCACGTGGAGTGGCCCCCTCGCCGCCTCTTAAAGGGTACGTACAAGAACCCAAGGTAAATCTCTATGTCCGCCGTAATGACCCATCCGCTCCCCTAGGTCTCAAGTCAATTTGATACAAGTTGGTCATGTTTGTACAGACCAACACCCCCCCTCAGTGTGGAAAAAAAGGCAGCATTAGGTCGATTTCTTGACAGATGTGCAGGAATGCAACACTCGAATTATCTGGTTTTTTTGCCAATAGTGGCTGAAAACTGCGCTTTTTACCCAAGCCGGCAAATCGGCGCGATCTGGCGCCCGTGGGCCGAAACCGCCTTATTTGAGGCGAATCCAGCCCTCACCGGCCGGGGAATCAGCTTTTCCGGCGCCATGGACCATATCGAGCAGGATTTCGATTGATTCGACGACCCGCGGTCCCGGGCGATTGAAATAGGCATTGCCGTCGGCAATGTACACCCGGCCGTCGCGCACGGCGCGCAGATCAGGCCAGATCTCCAGGTTCGTCAAGGCGCCGCTTTCCGCCAAAGTCCTGTCGATCGTGTAGCCGCAGGGGATCACCACAAGGATCTCCGGGTCCGCGTTCCGGATGTCTTCAGGCGTCAGCCATGGCGAGTGTTCGCCGGCCCGGCCCCATGCCGGTTCGCATCCGGCACGTTGCAGCAGTTCCGGCATCCAGTTGCCGCCGGCCATCGGCGGCGCCATCCATTCCAGTACGCCGACCCGGGGGCGGCGGCCGGACGCCATGGCCCGGTCCCGGAGCGCCGAGATACGCCCGTTAAGCCGCCCGACCAGCGCGTCCGCGGCATCGGTGAGCCCAAGCGCCGCGCCGACCGCGCGCATGTCGGCCCAGATGCCGTCGAGCGTCAGTGCTTCGAGCGACACCACCTGCGGCGGGACGCCGAGCCAGTCGCCGAGCGCGCGCTTCAGGTCGTCCGGGCTTGCCGCACAAACCTCGCATTGCGTCTGGGTGACGATGACCTCCGGCGACAGGCATTTGAGTGCGTCCGCGTCGACCTCGTAGATCGCCAGTCCACGCTCGACCAGATCGCGCACCCGGTCGTGGATTTCCGGCCCGGGACCGTCGAGCGCCATGCGGGTCCGCGTGACGCGCGGCAGGCCGCGCACGATATCGGGATAATCGCATTCATGACTGACCGCGACCAGACGGTCGGCCGCACCCAGCGCGCAGATGATCTCGGTGGCGGCCGGCAGGAGGGAGACAACCGGCGGGCCGGCAACCGGGATCTCAGCCATTGAGCGCCCGAAGCGGCTCCAGAACGGTCCCGATGTCTTCGTTCAACACCAGGTCGGCATAGGGGTCGAGGTCGGTGGTGTCGCGGTTGATGATCACCAGGCGTGCGCCGTTCTGTTTGGCCATGAGCGGGAACGCCGCCGCCGGATAGACCACGAGCGAAGAGCCGATGGCGATGAAAAGGTCGCAGTTCATGGTCGCCGCCTCGGCCCGCACCATCTGGTCCTGGGGCATCGCCTGGCCGAACGAGATGGTCGCCGACTTCACCATGCCGCCGCATGCGGAACAATCGGGCGGCTCACCGGCCTGCTCGAACCGGGTGCGGACCCAGCCGATTTCGTGGCGTTCTCCGCAATCGAGACATTTGGCATAGGTGCCGTTGCCGTGGAGTTCGATCACCTGCTCGTCGGCAACGCCGGATGCCTGGTGCAGATTGTCGATATTCTGGGTGATCACATGGGTCGCCTTGCCGATCGTGATCAAGTGTGCGATGGCGGCATGGCCGCGGCCCGGACTGGCGCCGGAAAACGCGTCGTCGAGGGCGAATTTGCGCCGCCAGGCCTCCTTGCGCATGTCGGGCGAGTTGACGAAATCGTCGAACTCGATCGGCATGTTCTTGGTCCAGATACCGCCGGGACTGCGGAAATCCGGAATGCCGCATTCGGTCGATATTCCGGCGCCGGTGAAGGCGACGATCCGGTCGGCTTCGGCGATCAGGGTGTCAAACTGGGTTCGCGCTGCGGTCATGGAACGCCCGGTTGGGATCAACTGTTGCAATCCCTAAGCTAAGGCATATGTTTCGGAACGCAACCACCTGGAACGCATTCAAACGGGCAGATAATGAAATACCTCCACACCATGGTGCGCGTGAGCGACATCGACGCCTCCCTCGATTTCTACTGCAACAAGCTCGGCCTGAAAGAGACCCGGCGCCTCGACAGCGAGCAAGGCCGATTCACCCTGATCTTCGTCGCGCCCGAAGGCCAGGAAGAGACACCGGTAGAACTCACCTATAACTGGGATCCGGAGAATTATGGCGAAGGCCGGAATTTCGGCCATCTGGCGTTCGAGGTCGACAATATCTACGACACCTGCCGGAGCCTGATGGACGAGGGCGTGACCATCAACCGGCCGCCGCGCGACGGGCGCATGGCGTTCATCCGCTCGCCCGACAATGTTTCGATCGAGCTGTTGCAGGCGGGCGAAGCGCTCGAGCCCTCGGAACCCTGGCTTTCCATGGGCAACACCGGACACTGGTGAGCCCCGCCCCAGACAGAACAGGGCCGGCATAGCAAGGGGAACGCATGGGTCTGCACAACACGGAACAGCGCTTCGGCGCAGCCGCGATGACGCTTCACTGGCTGATCGCGCTGTGCGTTATCGGTCTCATCGCCGTCGGCAAGATCATGACCGGCGACGCGCTCGACCTCGCCACCAAGTTCCAGCTCTACCAGCTTCACAAGTCGTTCGGCGTGCTTGTGTTCGTGCTTATGATCCTGCGCCTGTGCTGGCGCTGGACCCAGACCATCCCGGCCTATCCGGCGACCATGCAGCCCTGGGAAAGGACCGGCGCGCATTTGAGCCACTGGGGCTTTTATCTTGTGCTCATCGTGATGCCGCTGACCGGCTGGGCCGTGGTCTCGGCTGCGACCTTCAAGGTGCCGACAGTGCTGTTCGGCGCGATCCCCCTGCCCCATCTGCCGTTCCTCGAGACCACGGCGGATCCGAAAGCGACGGAGGACTGGGCCCAGTGGGTGCATGGAACGCTTGGCTGGGCGATCATTGTACTTATAGCCGTCCATGTCGGCGCGGCACTGAAACACCATTTCGTCAACCGTGACGACGTGCTGACCCGCATGCTGCCGGGCAGGCACCGGTGAAACATCCAAAGACCGGGGAAAGTAGAGAACGAACGGACAGGACAACTCATGACGGTACACCGCGTAACATTTGGTTTTCTCGCTGCCGCGCTCATCGCGCTCCCGGTTTCCGCCCAGGCAACCGAATGGTCGGTGCAAAAGGGCAGCAGCCTGCTCGGGTTCGTCGCCACCATAACCGGAGCGGCACGCAAGGGCGGCTTCACCGAGTATGACGCAAAAATCACCCTGGACCCCGCCGACCTCGCGGCCTCCAGCGTTGTTCTGGAAATCGACGTCAAGAGCGCGGCCACCGGCGAGGGACAGATCGACAGCGCTCTGCCGTCACCGGATTGGTTCTCCGTCTCGGAATTCCCGAAGGCGACTTTCGCCTCCACCGAGATCCGGCACAAAGGCGGCAACGTCTATGAGATGGATGGAACGCTCAAGCTGCGCGGCGTTGAGAAAGACCTGACCGTGCCCTTCACACTCGACATCAACGGCACGGCGGCGATGGCCAGGGGCGAAGTCGAGCTGGTGCGCACTGATTTCGGTGTCGGCCAAGGCCAGTTCGCCAGCAGCGAGCAGATCGCGGCATCGGTTAAAGTGGTGTTTGAATTCAACGCGACAAAGGCCGAATAACGAAACCTTAGCCGGTTTCAGGCGCGCAGTGCCGCCTCGGCCATGGCGTCGATCCCGCGCTTGGGAGCCGATGCCTGCACGCGGGCCTCGAAGTCGACTGCCCAACCGGCGAGCTCGTCCGCCGGCATCGGCCGGGCGACGTAATAGCCCTGAACCTCGTCAATGCCGGCGCTCGCGACGTAATCCCAGTCCTCGGCGGTCTCGACGCCTTCGGCGACCAGACGCAGATCCAGCTGTTTGCCGAGATTGATGCTGGCTTCGACGC
>JBPCWF010000157.1:0-2755 GCA_051009775.1 Hyphomicrobiales bacterium
CGGAAGCCATACCGGTCGACATCGTCACCATCGAAGACTTCACCAAGCTCAAGGCCCAGGTCAAAAAGCCGCCGCAGGAGGAAAAGAAACCGGATCCGCCGAAACCGCCCAAGCCGCCGGAGCCCGAGAAGCCGGTGGAAAAAGTGAAGAAGCCGGATCCGCCGAAGCCCAAGCCGCCCAAGAAGGTGGCGGCTTTGCCGCCAGCGCCCGCGCCGGAACCCGAACCGGTTCCGCAGAAGCCGCCGGAACCGAAGCCGGCCGAGCCCGCGCCACCGGAACCGGCGGCGGTGCCGGACAAGGCGGTTGAGCCTCCGAAGCAGGCATATCCGAAACCGCGCGTCAAACCGCGGCCGCCGAAACGGACCAAAACGGCGAAGAAGAAGAAAAAGACGCCGAAGTTCAAGGAGACGCTTGACGAGGTGGCGGCTCTGCTCGACAAGACGCCGGTCGAGGAGACGGCGCGGCCGTTGCCGGAGGTCGAGGAAACCGGCGTTCCGGAACTGGGCGACATCAACGATCTGCTGGGCAAGGACAATGAGGTCACCGCGAGCGAGATGGCCGCGTTGCGCGCCCAGATCGAACGGTGCTGGAGACCGCCGGTCGCGGTGCTCGATGCGGGCTCGCTCAGGGTCAGGATCAAGATCTATCTCAAGCCCAACGGCGCGGTTGCGCAGAGCCCGGAGATCCTGAGCGATATATCGGATCCGCTGAAGCGGGTCGCGGCGGAGAGCGCCGCGCGGGCTGTGCTGGAGTGCAAGCCCTACAACATGCCCGAGGAAAAATACGAGTCGTGGAAAGAGGTTATTCTGAACTTCGATCCCAGAGACATGCTGCGGGGCGGCTGAGTTCAAGGAAACGGTGAGACCAATGGTGACTGCAATGACGGTACGATCGACATCCGGCGCACGGGCAATCGCGACGCTGGCCGTGCTCGGGCTGTGTTTCATGCTTTCTGGCGTGCAGAGGGCGGAAGCGCTGATTGAAATCGACATCACCCGCGGCCAGGTGGAGCCGATGCCGATTGCGATTGCGGACTTTCTCGGCGGCGCGGGGCGGGACCGTCAATATGCCACCGACATCGTCAGCGTCATCAACAACAACCTGAAACGGTCCGGCCTGTTCCGGCCGCTGTCGCGCGACGCCTTCGTCGAAAACATCACGAGTTTCGACCAGCCGCCGCGGTTCGGCGACTGGAGCGTGATCAACGCCCAGGCCCTGGTCACCGGCCGCATCCAGCTGCAGTCCGACGGCCGGCTCCAGGCGGAGTTCCGGCTGTGGGACGTCCTGGCGCAAAAGCAGATGATCGGCTTCCAGTTCTTCACCACACCGCGCAACTGGCGCCGCATCGGACATCTGATCTCCGATGCGGTCTATGAGCGCCTGACCGGCGAGAAGGGCTATTTCGACAGCCGGGTGGTGTTCATCGAGGAGACCGGACCGAAGGACAAGCGGGTCAAGCGGCTCGCGATCATGGACCAGGACGGCGCCAATTTCCGCCGCCTGACCGACGGCATTCACCTCGTGCTCACGCCGCGCTTCAACCCGAGCTCGCAGCAGGTCACCTACATGTCCTATGCCGGCGGCGAGCCCCGGGTCTATCTCTACAATATCGAAACCGGCCAGCGTGAGATCGTCGGCGACTTTCCGGGCATGACCTTCGCGCCCCGGTTCTCGCCCGACGGCCGCCAGGTCATCATGTCGCTGCAGCGCGGCGGCAACGCCAATATCTACACCATGGATCTGCGCAGCCGGAAGACGCGCCGCCTGACCAACACGCCGGCGATCGACACCTCGCCGTCATTCTCGCCGGACGCCAAGATGATCGCGTTCGAATCCGACCGCGGCGGCTCGCAGCAGATTTACGTCATGAATTCGGACGGATCGGGCCAGAAGCGAATCAGTTTCGGCGAAGGGCGCTATTCGACACCGGTCTGGTCGCCGCGCGGCGATCTGATCGCGTTCACGAAACTGCTGCGCGGACGATTTTTGATCGGCGTCATGAGATCGGACGGATCTGGTGAGAGAATATTAACCGAAGGTTATCACAATGAAGGTCCTACTTGGTCGCCAAACGGCCGGGTAATGTTGTTTTTCCGGGAGACGCCAGGAGAGCGTGGGGGACCGAAACTGTGGTCCGTGGATCTGACCGGATATAACGAACAACAGGTTCAGACGCCCAACTTCGCGTCTGATCCGGCGTGGTCGCCCTTGATGAATTGACTTGGGCAAAGTAGTGTGTGGGTAACTCGACGCGAGGCCAGATTACGTATCGCTCGGCAAAACGAGACCGTCGGCAGAGACCGGCAGGTGTGGTTGGGATGCCGAAATCATTCCCTAACCGTTTAGCTGAGTGGACCGCCTTCGTCGTGAGAGGAGTTTGATTTCATGATGCGTCGTCTTGCAAGCCTGAAGTTTGCGGCGGTTCTGTTCGCATTGTTATCTATTGCCGCGTGTTCGTCCGACCCCAAGAACGACGAAGTTACCTCGGGCGAGCCGGCAAAACCCGGCTCTGAGCGTGACTTCATCGTCAATGTCGGGGATCGCGTCTTTTTTCAAACCGACATCACGACATTGAACGACTCCTCCAAGGAGACCCTGCGGCGCCAGGCGGCGTGGCTGAAGCTCTACCCCAATGTCAAAATCCAGATCGAGGGCCATGCCGACGAGCGTGGCACCCGGGAATACAATCTCGGTCTGTCGGCCAGACGCGGCAGCACGACCAAGGCGTTCCTGGTCAGCCAGGGCATAGACCCGT
>JBPCWF010000158.1:0-3067 GCA_051009775.1 Hyphomicrobiales bacterium
CGCGCCTCGAAGCCTTCGTCCTCGAGAATCCCTGCGATCAGTTCACGGATATCCGACTCATCGTCAACGATCAAAATATCCGACGCCATGTTACCTCCACTCAGAAATCGCGTTACGTCGTCCGTGACCCGTCATCGTCGCCCGCATCCCCGCCGTCCGCATCAGCGGCGGCGTCTCCGCCTTTGCTTGCCTTCAGAGGAAATTCCAGTCGCACAAGCGCACCTTTGTGACCGTCTTCGCCGGCCGGCGCATCGTGCAGGCTCAGGCTGCCGCCATGCTCCTCCATGATCTTCATGACGATGGCGAGCCCGAGGCCGGTGCCCTTCTCCCGGGTCGTCATATAGGGCTCGAACAGCCTCTGACGGTTCTCGTCCGGCAGCCCGATGCCGTTATCGGCAACGTCGACGCGGGCGGCCGTACCCTCGAGCGTGACGCTCACGGCGATATGTCCGGTCCGGTCCGGGGTTTCCTCCAGCCGCGCGCCGATCGCCTCGGTCGCGTTCTTCACCAGATTGGTGATTGCCTGGCTGACCAGGCCGCGGTCGATATCCGCGTGGATCGGCTCTTCGGGTTCCTCGAAATCGAACTTGATGTTGGAACTGCTGACCCGCTGAAGCACCATGGCTTCCTTGACCACCGCACCGAGGTTCTGCCGCTCCATGACCGCTTTCGGCATCCGGGCAAAGGTGGAGAACTCGTCGACCATGCGGCCGATGTCGCCGACCTGACGGATGATCGTCTCCGTGCATTGCTCGAACACGTTTGGATCGCTCTGGATTTCCTTTTGGTACTTGCGCTTGAGGCGCTCCGCGGAGAGCTGGATCGGTGTCAGCGGGTTCTTGATCTCATGAGCGATGCGGCGCGCGATGTCGGCCCACGCCGAATTGCGCTGCGCCGTGACCAGCTCCGTCATGTCGTCGAACGTCACCACGTAGCCGTGCTCGGATTCGCTCGACTGCTCGGTGGTCACGCGCACCAGGAAACTGCGTTCCTGGCCGCCGAACTGCAGGCCGACATGACCTTCGGCCGAGCCGGAAGCCTTGCTGCGCGCCTTGTCCAGGATCGCGCCCATCTCCGGAACCGCCTTGGCCAGGCCATGGCCGAACAGGTCCTTTTCCTTCTTGCCGAGCAGCTTCGGGGCTGAACGGTTGACCAGCGTGACTGTGCCGTTGGGATCGAGGCCGATGACACCCGCCGTGACACCGGACAGCACCGCCTCGGTGAACCGCCGCCGGCGATCGAGCATGTGGTTCGCGTCGATCAGTTCGTCGCGCTGGGAGCTCAGCTGGTTGGTCATTTTGTTGAAGGTGCGCCCGAGCGTCGCCAGATCGCCCTCGCTCTTATGCACCGGCACCTTGACGTCGAGCACACCCTTGGAAACCGAACGCGCCGCGCCGACCAGACGCACGATCGGCTGCACCATCCTGTCGGCGACCCAGAAGCCGAGCCAGATGGCGGCCAGAAGAAATATCAGCGAAACGCCGATATACATCAGCGCAAAGGTGATCTGCACGCCATAGCGCTGTCCCTCGAGCGTGGCGTACTCAATCTTGCTTTCCTGCGCCTTGCGCAGGTGGTCCACCACCACCTCATCGATGAAGCGATGCACATAGAGGTAGAGGCCGTCGAAGTTCTGCAGCTTTACGACGGCGCGCACTACGTTGTTCTGACCGGGCCGCAGCACCATGTGCTTGCGCTCGTCTACCCGGTCGAACACCCAGTCCGGAAGGTTCTCGAACTTTATCCTTTTGTCGATCACCACCTGGTTGATCAGTTTGCCCTGGCGGTCGATCAGAAACGCCGCGTGCAGCCCGCGAACCGCCGTCTGGGTAACGAAGAACCGGTCAAAAACAGGACGGTCGCGGTCGTATGCGGACTTGGCCTGGGTCAGGTCGGCGGCCATGGCGACCACGTCGCTGCGGATGATGTTGGCATGTTCCTGCACATAGGCCTTGGCGACGACAATCGACGTGTCGACGATCGCCTGTGTGCGCTTGGAGAACCAGGCGTCGAGACCACGGTCGAGGGTCACACTGGCGAATATCGCAACCACGATGGCGGGCAGCGCGGCGACGATGCTGAACAGGGAGACGATGCGGACATGGAGCCGGGAACCGGCGATCTTGCGCTTCTTCGCGCGCAACAAGAGGAAAACCTGCCAGGCGATCATGCCGACCATGGCCAGTACGAGCGCCAGGTTCACGCCCAGGAGACCGATGATGGTGTTACGTCCGGGGCTGAGCGGGGTCAGACCGGTCAGAATCGTGAAAGTGACGAGACCGACGATAATGGCGAGCGCGACGACCGCAATGCCGATGCCGACGGGGATGCGTACGTCACGAATGCCGTGGCTTTCCGTGACAGAAGGCGAAGGAATCGTCTGCGTCGTGTCTACGGTGGCATTCATGCGTCTAAGGCTGGATCAAGCCCGCTTTTTCGGTCAGCCACCATATTCACGCAAACTCGACCTAACTCGAATGCGTCCCCGTGAATCGGGCTGCACCACAATGGAAGTGACGGGACTCAGTGTTCAATTTGGACGGATAATGCAGACAAGAATGCGGCAGATCAACAACAATGTTGCAAATATGCGACATTTACAGTTTGCGGTTAAGAAACACCCGTCGACTTGACCGAAACCCCGCGCACCACGGTGATTTCATGGTCCCGGATCTTTTTGCGCAGCGTATTGCGGTTGATGCCGAGCAGTTCGGCCGCCTTGATCTGGTTACCCGCGGTGGCGACGAGCGCCGCATTGATCAACGGCACCTCAACCTGGGATAGAATCCGATTATAGAGCCCTGGCGGTGGCAGTTTTTCGCCGTAACCGCCGAAATAGTCGGACAAATACTGTTCGGTATATTCGCTCAGATTGACCGGAGGTCCCTCGGCCGGCTCGAACGGCAGCCAGTCCTGAAGCTCGGATTCTAGCATCGGTTGCGTTATGGTTTCATCCGAATAGAGTGCTGCCAGCCGCCGAACCAGATTCTCAAGCTCACGAACGTTTCCGGGCCATTTGTGCCCTTTCAGGCGCTCCAGAGCGGCCGGCTCGAACTGTTTTGCAGGC
>JBPCWF010000159.1:0-7750 GCA_051009775.1 Hyphomicrobiales bacterium
TCGGTGAGTTCGAACGCCTGGCGATGCCGGACGCCGGCACCATCGAGATCGCCCCCTCCCGCCTTGCGCCGCCGGCCTCGCTCGAGCCGATCTGCAGCACGGATCATCATGACCGCCTGACCCACTGTTACGGCCAGTCATATCCCGACTATGTGCAAATGCTGAACGGCGACTTCGCCAATGCCCCCGATGTGGTCGCCTGGGCGGCGTCGGAAGCAGACGTCGCCGCCGTGCTCGACTGGGCCGCCGATGCGCATGCCGCCGTCATCCCTTTCGGTGGCGGCACAAGCGTTGTCGGCGGTGTCGAGGCCCGGGTCGGGGACGGCTTCAAGGGAACGGTCTCGCTCGATCTGACCGGCCTCGATCGGGTGCTTGAGGTCGACACCACCAGCCTCGCCGCCCGCATCCAGGGCGGTATCCGGGGGCCCGCCATGGAAGCTGCCTTACGCGAACACGGCCTCACCATGCGCCAATTTCCGCAGAGCTTCGAACTGGCGACGCTCGGCGGCATGATCGCAACACGCTCGGGCGGTCATTACGCTACCCTCTACACCCATATCGACGATTTCGTCGAAAGCGTGCGCTGCGTCACCCCCGCCGGCACGCTCGAGAGCCGGAGGCTGCCGGGTTCCGGCGCCGGTCCGAGCCCCGACCGCCTGTTCATCGGCTCCGAAGGTGCGCTCGGCGTCATCACGGAAGCCTGGATGCGCCTGCGCAGGCGGCCCAGGTTTCGCGGCTCCACCGCAGTCACCTTCAGCACGTTCGAGGGGGCGGCGTCGGCGGTCCGCGTGATCTCGCAGGCCGGCCTCTATCCGGCCAATGTCCGGTTGCTCGATGCCATGGAGGCCGAGCTCAATGGCTTCGGCGACGGCAAACATTCGATCGTCGTTCTGGGCTTTGAGTCCGCGGATCATCCGGTCGAGCCGGCGATGGCCCGGGCACTCGAACTCTGCGCCGATCATGGCGGCAACTATGACGCCGAGGCTGCGCGCGATCCCGGTAGCCACAAGGCGGGCGCGGCGGGCGCCTGGCGCACGGCCTTCATCAAGATGCCGCACTTCCGCGCACCACTGGTCTCGGTCGGGGCGATCCACGATACATTCGAAACGGCGATCACCTGGGACCGGCTCGGCGACTTCCACGCCGGCATCATGGACGCGACGCACAAGGCGATCGAAGCTGTGACCGGACGCCCCGGTTATGTCAGTTGCCGGTTCACCCACGTCTATCCGGACGGCCCGGCGCCCTATTACACCTTCGTCGGTCAGGGACGGCACGGGGCTCTGCTGGAGCAATGGAACGAACTGAAGACGCGCGTCTCGGACGCCGTCATCGAACTCGGCGGCACCATCACCCATCATCATGCGGTCGGCCGGGACCATATGCCGTGGTACGAACGCCAGCGCCCGGATCTGTTCGGCGAAGTGCTCGGCGCGGCCAAGGCACGGCTCGATCCGGCCGGCGTGCTCAATCCGGGCGTGCTGCTGGCGCCGCACTGACACACCCCCTCTCCCCCTCCCCGGCATGAACTCTTGATGTGGATCAAGTGGCCACGCTCCGCGTGGCGTAGAATTCATGACAATTCGATGACATCTCGAAGACAACCGCAGCAGAAGGGGGTGTCCACATGCTGAGTTACGAGGACTGTCAGGCGTTATCCGACCTGACGGAAGAGGAAATCGAGGCGATCGCGGAGCACGAGCATATCCCGCAGATGGCGGCGGCGGCGCTGGGCAGCTACATGGTCCACTCGGCCGAAGGCGTTCCGATGCTCAAGCGCATGATCCTGGAAGACATGGAGAACGCGCAGCGCCGTGGAGACTGGGAGCATGCGCTGCAGCTTAAGCTGGTGCTGCGCCACTTCATCGAAACCCATCCCGACCACCCGGCGCTGGGCAAACCGGCGAAGGTCTCATAACCGGGCGAAAAGTCTGGATTCACGGAGGATGTGTCCGGCTTTAGAATTGTTCTAATTCTAACCTATTGAAAAGGCTTGAATTATTCTAAGTCTAAATCCGAGTATCCTAGTTGGTTTAATGTTGACAGCCTGATCGAAAGTCACTACGTCGCGATAAGAGACAGGTGTCCGACAGGGTCTGTCGAAGCATAGAAAAACAAAGCAATGACAATCAGCATTCTACTCATCGAGAACGAAGACACGGACCGCCCAAGCGGGTTCGACGAAGCATTGCGCTCGGTCGGCTATGCGGTCCGCCGGGTGACCTGGGACAACGGCCTGATTTCGGCGCTGAATGACTTCCCTCCCGACGTCATCGTCATCAGAGGCCCCGCCGCGGCAAGTACGCTCGATCACAGCCTTGAGTTCCTGACCTGTTTTCCTGCCGCAGGCGACGCGGCGATCGGCCTGATCACCGGCGCGGTACCGAACCCGCACGACCCGCGGCTCGATTTCGTGCTGGAGGAAACGGGCACGGCCGATTTCCTGCGCCTGCTTCCCGCTCTGGTTCGCTGCCTGCAAAACAAAAACCCGCTCCTGCTCGAGACGGCGCTTTGCTGGGGCGATCTCACCATGTCCAGCGAACGCGGTGAGATCAGGGTCGGTCACCGCGTCGTGCGGCTGACGCGCAAGGCATTTGCGCTTTTGGACCTGCTTGCCCGCCGGCCCGGCCGCGTGTTTTCGCGGCGCCAGATCATCGCCGCGCTGTGGCCGGGAGACGAGGATGTCGACGAGCGCTCTGTCGATGTCCTGGTGATGCGTCTGCGCAAGGCGCTGGCGGGCACGCATACCGCCCGGTTCATCTCAACGGTGCACAATCAGGGCTACATGTTCCGGCCACGCCCGCGCCGGCCCGAATACACCGCCGTCCCGGCAGCGGTCTCCGTCTCCGGACATACCGCCGCGGCACCGCTTTCGATCCAACAATCAACATGCAGCATCGCCATTCCAAGGAGTGTTCCACATTGAGTACGTTCTGCAAGGCGCGCGCCTGGATGCGCCTCACCGCGCTCAGCGCAATCGTCGCCGCGACAGCCAGCCTGTCGGCACTCGGCCCGGCCCGGGCGGACGGCGAGGTTAACGTCTATTCCTACCGCCAGCCCTACCTGGTTAACCCGCTGTTTGACGCGTTCACCAAACAAACCGGCATCAAGGTCAATGTCATATTTGCCAAGAAAGGCCTGATCGAGCGGATGGCGGCGGAGGGCCGCAACAGTCCGGCGGACGTCCTCTTGACCGTTGATATCGGCCGCCTGACCTCGGCCGTGAAGAACGGCGTCAGCCAGGCCGTCTCGTCGCCGGTGCTGCAGAACAACGTTCCGGCCAATTATCGCGACCCCGAGGGTCACTGGTTCGGCCTGACGCGGCGCGCCCGTGTGGTCTACGCGTCCAAGGCGCGGGTCAAACAGTCTGCGATCACCTATGAGGAACTGGCCGACCCCAAGTGGAAAGGCCGGATCTGCATCCGTTCGGGCCAGCATGTCTACAACGTGGCCCTGATCGCCTCCATGATCGCCCATCACGGCGAGGACAAGGCCAAGGCCTGGCTGCAGGGGGTCAAGGCGAACCTGGCCGGCAAACCGTCCGGCAACGACCGGGCACAGGTCAAGCGCGTCTATGCCGGCGAGTGCGACCTGGCAATCGCCAACACCTACTACATGGCCAAAATGGCATTGAACGAGAAACAGCCCGAACAGAAGGAATGGGCGGCGTCGGTCAAGATGCTGTTCCCCAATGCGGCCGATCGCGGCACCCATGTCAATCTGTCCGGCGTGATCCTGGCCAAACATGCGCCGCACCGGGCAAACGGTATCAGGCTCATGGAGTTCCTGTCGGGCGAGCAGGCGCAGGGCATCTATGCCAGCACGAACCACGAGTATCCCGTCACGGACGGCGTTGCGCTGTCGGAGATGGTCACGTCGTGGGGCGAGCTGACCGCCGACACCCTGTCGCTTGAGAAGATCTCGAAACTGCGGGACCGCGCCAGCCAGATGGTCGACGAGGTTCTGTTCAACGAGGGACCGACGTCTTAAGCCCGCGTCGCGCGTACCGGCGCGCAGGCCCGCGGGGCGCGCGACGATTTTCCCCGGCCCCGCGATCTGATACCTGTCTGCGATGATGTTTCGTTCCGCCGCAGTCTGGTACCTCGTCCTGGCCATAGGCTTTCTCGGCGCCATGAGCGAGCGGACCCGGGCCGCCGCGGAACTGGTCGATCTTGAACTGGTGCTCGCGGTCGATGCGTCGGGCAGCGTGGACGACGAAGAGTTCCGGCTTCAGTTGGGCGGCACGGCGAAGGCGTTCCGGGATGGCGGGATCCAGCAGGCGATCCGCGCCGGCCCGACAGGCCGGATCGCGGTCGCCCTGGTGCTGTGGGCGGATGCAAGCCGTCCGACATTCGCCACCGACTGGTACATCCTGGCCTCGCCGGCGGACGCCGAGCGGTGGGCCGGCCTGATCGAAAGCCTGCCCAGGCGGGTCGGTGGCGGCACCGGCATCGGCGAAGCGGTGGTCGATGCGATCCGCATGATCGAGCGCAACGGCATTTCGGCCGCGCGCCAAGTGGTGGACATTTCCGGCGACGGCAAGGAGACGCCGCCGCGCCGGGTGCAGACACGCATCGCCATGCAGGCCCGGGCCATGGCCAATGCGCGCGGCGTCACCGTCAACGGCCTGGCCATCCTGTCGGACGTACCGGATCTCGGCAGCTGGTACAGCCGGAACGTGACCGCGGGGCTCGGCAGCTTCGTCATGACCGCGCGCGACTTCGTCGACTTCGAGCGCGCGATCAAACAGAAACTATTGCGCGAAATCGCCCCGCCGATCGCCCGATTGCGGCATCCGCCCGACGGAAAACAGCCGAACCCTGCCGGGACGAGGCATGCGCGCCGCGAGGCACTTGTACAACCGTAACGAAACCTTAATAGGCAAACAGTTACTTTTTGGCCGGTCTGGGACGGCAAGAAGTATCCACATTATGAGCAATTCTAAGGTTTTGGACGACGCGCCCGAGCACGATGACGACGTGCAGGAGGCGGGCAAATCGAACGACGCGGCGAAACCGGAAGACGGCTCGGGCAGTGAGCAGCCGATCGGCGAAATCGTCGCGATCTCCGGTTCGAAGGCCTCGGTGCTGTTATGCAAGCCCGATGCATCCGGGGACATCTGCCCCCATATCGGCACCGTGCTGACCATGGATACGGGCGCCGCGGTCGTGCTGTGCCTGATCACGGCCATGTCGGTTCCGGGATCGGCGGTCGACAAGGATCAGACCGGGACGCGTGTCGTGGAAGTCGACCTTGTCGGCGAACTGGTGCGCGAGGAGGACGGCTATCTGCGGACCTTCCGCAGGGGTGTCTCGGTCTATCCGAAACTGGGCGACACGCTGTGCCAGGCCTCGCACAATGTGCTCGAAAAGGCCTATCACTTCGGCAATATCAATTCGGTCGAGATCGGCTCGATACACCAGGATCCCTCGATCCCGGCGGTGATCAAGGTCGATGAAATGCTCGGCAAACACTTCGCCATTGTCGGTTCGACCGGCAGCGGCAAGTCCTGCACCGTCGCGCTCCTCTTGAACAAGGTTCTGAGCCAGCACCCGAACGCCCACATCGTGCTGCTCGATCCGCATAACGAATACGATGCCTGTTTCGGCGACTCCGGTGAGATCATCCGCGTCAGCAGTCTCGAGCTTCCCTTCTGGGTTCTGAACTTCGAGGAAATCGTCGAAATCATCATCGGCGACGCCCAAAAACATGCCGACGAGGTCGAGGTTCTCCGCGACCTGATCCCGTTCGCCAAACGGCAATATTCCTCCAACCGCAGCCAGAAAGCGGCGGTGATGCTGCAGCGCTCCGTCGGCCGGCGGGAGAAATATTCGGTCGACGTGCCGGTGCCCTACCGGATTTCCGACATTCTCACCTTGATCGACTCGCAGATGGGCCGGCTTGAGAACAAGAACGACCTGGCGCCGTTCAAGCGGCTCAAGGCGCGCGTCGAATCGATCACCCAGGATTCGCGCTACAGCTTCATGTTCGGCAACCTCACCGTTCAGGACAATCTCGCCGAGATCCTGAAACGGTTGTTCCGGATCCCGGTGAACGGCAAACCGATCACCGTGGTCCAGCTGATGGGCCTGCCCTCGGAGATCGTCAATGTGGTGGTGTCCGTTCTGGCACGGCTCGCCTTCGACCTGTCGCTGTGGAGCGAAGGCAAGATGCCGATCACCTTCGTTTGCGAGGAGGCGCACCGCTATGTGCCGCGCGATGCCGGCGTCGGTTTCGGGCCGACCAAGCGCGCGATCTCCAGAATTGCCAAGGAAGGCCGCAAATACGGCGTCTCGCTCTGCGTCGTCAGCCAGCGTCCGGGCGACGTCGATCCGACCATTCTGTCGCAATGCTCGACGCTGTTCACCATGCGCCTGTCCAACGAGCGCGATCAGGACATCATCCGTTCCGCGCTGCCGGATGCCGCGGAAAGCCTGATCGACTTCCTGCCCTCGCTCGGCACCCGCGAGACCATCGTGTTCGGCGAAGGCGTCTCGATGCCGTCGCACATCATGCTCGCCGAGCTGGAAGAAGGGACCATGCCCAAGGGCAACACGGCACGCTTTACCGAAGCCTGGGCCGCCGACATCGACGACGACACATTTGTCGACGAAGTGGTGGCGCGCTGGCGCGTGATCGGGCAACTGCCGGATGACGGTTCGGACGAAATGGACGGCGAAGAGCCGCGGGTCGATGTCGCCGAAACCGGCGAAATCGGCGAAATTGACGAACCAGGCTTCACCAGCGAACCCGCCGAAGACGACGACGCGGGCGTTCGGCTGGAGCAGGTCAGAGAGCACCTCTACAAGGCTGCGCAGAAGCCCGCGGCACATGCGGAAGGCCAGCCCCGAAAGCCCCTCTTCGCGTCCGACGACGCGGATCCGGACGAGCCGGAGCCGACCGGTGTCGGATCGCTCGACCGGCTGGCGCAGCGGTTCCGGAAACTCGGCGGTTAACCGCCAAACTGGCCACGCAGCCGACACGACCTCACCGCACAAAATATTGCGTCCTTTTCGGGCGCGGGACGCATGGCGTCTTGCGGCCATCGGCCCATGCAGGCTAGTTTGGCCGCAAACCTGAACCTCTCACAACATTCCATAGGTGGTGTCATGTCACAGGCCATGCCGAAGCCAGATGCGCCGCGCCCGGTGGCCGAATTCGATTGGGAAGACCCGCTGGGCCTCGAAGGCCAGTTCTCCGAAGACGAGCGGATGATCCGCGACTCGATCCGCTCCTACGCACAGGAAAAACTGATGCCGCGTGTCCTGAGCGGGTTCCGCGAGGAACGCTTCGACCGCGATATCATGACCGAGATGGGCGAGCTCGGCCTGCTCGGCATCAAAACGCCCGAACAGTATGGCGGCTCCGGGCTCGGCTATGTCGCCTATGGCCTCATCACCCGCGAGATCGAACGCGTCGATTCCGGCTACCGCTCGGCCATGAGCGTACAGAACAGCCTGGTCGGCTACCCGATCCAGGCCTACGGCTCGGAGGACCAGCGCAAGAAATACCTGCCCAAGCTGTCGAGCGGCGAAATGATCGGCTGCTTCGGCCTGACCGAGCCGGACCATGGTTCCGATCCGGGCGGCATGAAGACCCGCGCCAAGCGCGTCGATGGCGGCTACCTCTTGACCGGCGCCAAGATGTGGATCACCAACTCGCCGATTGCCGACATCGCCGTGGTCTGGGCCAAGCTCGAGGACGAAGGCATCTGCGGCTTTATCGTGGAGCGCGGCACGGACGGTTTCTC
>JBPCWF010000160.1:0-3827 GCA_051009775.1 Hyphomicrobiales bacterium
CTTCGGCCCATTCGACCCGGCAATCGGACCGGTCCAGATCCGACTCGCCGAGAATGATCAGTTTGCCGGCGAAACCGCGCTGCTGGGCAATCGTCTCGAAACGTTGCCTGAACCCGTCAAGCAGCTCTTCGTTGACCCGGATAACGACATGCGGCTGGCTTGACAGCAAAGACAGGGCGTTGCTGACGATGGTTTCGATTTCCTGGCGGCGCATCTGCACGAGCAATTCGGAGCCGATCTTGGTGCTGACCGTGAGCGCAAGGTGCTTGGCCTCGGTTTCCAGGCCGCTCCGAACCGCCTCAAGCTGCTCAAGCATCTGTTGCGACCGATCCATCACATTCAGGATCGCTTCGGCAATGCGCTGCTCGACGCCTTGCAGGGTTTCGGTCTGTCCGGCCGTGAGGCCGTTGGCATAGGCCGCGGCCTTCTCGCTCTCGACCTCGTCCTCGGTCCAGAGCCGCTCCTTCTCCTGGGCGGCGCCGAACGGGGGGTCTTCGGCCGGGCCTTCGAACACCGTGCCAAAGTCGAACTTTTCCGGTTGGGACATTGCGTTTGTTGCCATTTTGCAGCCGTTGCCGAGCCTAATAAACCAGTTCGTCTTCGCCGCGGTTCTTCGAGATCATGATCTCGCCGCTTGCCGCCAGATCCTTGGCCGTGTTGACCATGAACATCTGCGCCTCGTCGACCTCCTTGAGCCGTACCGGGCCCATGACTTCCATGTCTTCCTTGAGCATCTTGCCGGCGCGCTCCGACATGTTCTGGAAGAAGAAGTCGCGCAGCGTGTCCGAGCATCCCTTGAGGGCGAGGGCGAGCTTGTCCTTCTCGATATGGCGCAGCAGCGTCTGGGCGCTGGCCGAGTCGAGCTTGCCTAGATCCTCGAAGGTGAACATCAGCGTCTT
The DNA here is from genome assembly GCA_051009775.1 of Hyphomicrobiales bacterium. Lineage (GTDB taxonomy): Bacteria > Pseudomonadota > Alphaproteobacteria > Rhizobiales > JAJFHB01 > JBPCWF01. Next base: position 900 of record JBPCWF010000160.1, read on the forward strand.
GATGCGCTCCGCCGCCTCGCGGTCGTTTTCCTCAAGCGTCGTCATGAAACGGTTTTCGGTCTGGCGGTCGAAAAAGTTGAAGATGTCGGCCATGGACTCATAGGCATCGCGCCGCGCCGTCTTGGCGAGGTTCGACATGAACTCGATGCGCAGGGTCTGTTCGACCTTTTCGAGAATGTCCTTCTGAACCGATTCCATCTTCAGCATGCGCTGGATCACTTCGAGCGCCAGCTCCTCGGGCAGGATCGACAGCACCGAGGCGGCGTGATCGGGCTTGATCTTGGACAAGACGACCGCCACCGTCTGGGGGTATTCGTTCTTGAGATAGGCGGCGAGGACGGTGTGCTGCACGTTGGACAGCTTCTCCCACATGGTGCGGCCGGCCGGACCTCGAATCTCCTCCATGACCCGTTGAACCCTTTCGGGGTCGAGAGACTGGGACAGCAGGCGCTCGGTCGAATCGTAGTTGCCCATGAGCGCGCCGGCTGCCGACATCTTGCTGGCGAAGTCGACCAGAAGCTTTTCGACCAGATCGACCGTGATCTGGCCCAGGCCCGCCATGGCGACGGAGGCTTCCTTGACCTCGTCTTCGCTCAGCGCCGCCCAGATTCCCGATCCGAACTTCTGGCCGAGAGACAGGAGAAGGATTGCCGCCTTCTCAGGCCCGCTCAGGTTTTCCAACCGGATCGGAACGCCGTCGTCGATCCCGGCCTGTTGCGGCAGGCCGGCGCTTTCCAGGCGCTCGGCAAGCTCGGGAGCCAGTTCCGCCAGAGTTTCGGCCTCGGCCGGTTGCACAGCCATCACGCAGCCTCCTCACCGAGCCACTGACGGACGATGGCAATCGCCTCTTCGGGGTTCTGCTCGACAAGGTCGCCGACTTTCTTGAGCGATGTCTCATGCATGCTGCCGATCGCCTGGGTGGCGTCGATCATGTTCGATGTCGCCGTCTCGCGGGTTGGCAGCAATGGCGTGCCGTCCTCGGAAACGGCGATGGTCTCGCCCGACGGGCCGGTGAGCTGGGCAACCGCGCCATCCTGGCCGGCTGCGCCGTCCGGCCCGGCAAGCCGCGCCTGAGCGGGGCCGAGCTGGTCCGGCATCTCCTCGGGCGTCACGATGCGGCGCACGAGCGGACGGACCACGAACAGCAGCACCAGGAGCGACACGATCAGCAGTGTCGCCAGCTCCGCGATGTAGAAATAGTCCGATTTTGACAGGTCGAGGAGAGGCGCATCGGCATCGGTCAGGGGATCGACCTGGGCCTCCGGCGCGAAGCGCAGATTGACGATTTCGACCTGATCGCCCCGGTCCTGGTTGAACCCGATGGCGGAGCGCACGAGCGCGGAAATCTGATCAAGCTGATCCTGCGGCCGCGGCGCATAGGCCGGCTGGCCGTTCGCGCCGTCGGTGTAGACACCGTCGACCAGGACCGCCACCGAGATGCGCTTGATGCGGCCGGCCTCGCGGACTTCGGTCTTGGTGGTGCGGGAGATCTCGTAATTGACTGTCTCCTCGGTCTTGCTGACGGCTTCCGTGTTCTGCTCGGTCTCGGTCTGATTGTTGCCGGCGCCCGGCAGCTCGTTTCCGACGGTGACCGCATCGTTGTTGCCATTCTCAACCGAGTTGGAGGTTTCTTCGCGGGTCTGGGTCGAGCGCACGACCTGGCTTTCCGGGTCGAACGTGTCGGAGGTCTGGGTGATGCGGTTATAGTCGATCTCGGCGGTGACCTGGACGCGCGCCCTGTTGGGGCCGACCACGCTGGTGACGATCTCGCCGATGCGCTGCTCAAGACGCTGCTCGAATGCCGCGTTGCGTTCCTCAAGCGTGCCGTAGAGCGCGGGGCCGGTTTCGTCGCCGTCGCCACTCGCGAGCAGCCGTCCGTTCTCGTCGACGATCGCGACGCGGCTCGGCTTGAGGTCCTTGACCGCCGAGGCGACCAGATGCTGGATGGCGCGGGTCTGGGCCTTGTCCAGGTCGCCGCGCACCCGCAGGACGATCGAGGCCGACGGATCGGCCTGGTCGCGCGAGAACAGCTGACGCTGGGGCAGCACGAGGTGGACGCGGGCGATCTGGACTTTGTCGAGCGCCCTGATCGTCCGCGCCAGCTCGCCCTCAAGCGCGCGCAAGTGATTGATGTTCTGAACGAAGCTCGTTGCGCCAAGGGTCTCGCCCTTGTCGAAGATCTCATAGCCCACCGCACCGCCTTCGGGCAGACCCTGTTCGGCGAGAGCCAGGCGCAGGCGCAGCACCTGCTCGTCCGGCACCAGCACCGTGGCGCCGTCGTTGCGCAGGCTGTAGGGCACGTTGCGGCTTTCCAGCTCGCGCACGACCGCGCCTGAATCGTTGAGCGTCATATCGGTGTAAAGAATGGACATCTGCGGTTCGGACAGCCGCATCATTATAAAGACGAAGAAGCCGACGAGGCCGACCGCCACCGCGCCCATGGCTGCGAGCCTGGCGGGACCGATCGACCTGACAAACGCAATCAGTCCGTTCACAGCCCTATCGACCCCATCCGTTGTGCCATTGTGTACATCGTCCCGCGACGGTCGGCGGGACGGTTGACGGCGCAATTCATGTGGATGCCCGGACGGTGTGTCCGGAGAGGGTGGCCTGGCAATCGTCCCCACGAACCAGTAGGCAAAAATTACCTAGCAGCTCTAAACAAGTTGTTAACGCTAACAGAACGTAAACGCGCCAGAGCCCGGATGCCGGGGTTCCAAGGTGGGAATTGATTGGAGTGGGGGCGCAAAACGCGTTTGGCCCCGGGCTTGGTCCAAGACCAAGCACCGTGGGCTCAACAGCAGCTTGAGAGCGCCGTTAAAACGATTCGCGGTATTGCTGAACGCGAGTTGCGCGCAGGCCCGGAAGGCCATGCTTGTCAATCGACCGCTGCCAGGAGAGGAATTCCTCGACCGTCAAGGTATAACG
>JBPCWF010000161.1:0-2919 GCA_051009775.1 Hyphomicrobiales bacterium
CCGCGCACGCCCGCGACGGCATCGCCATATGCCGGTTCCTCGCCTGGCTGGACCGCGAGGCGCCCGCCGGCGAGACGCACGAAATCGGGGCGGCAGAAAAACTCGAGGCGCTCAGGGCTGAATCCGGCGACTTGAAGGAGATCAGTTTCGATACCATCTCCGGCGCCGGTGCCAACGGCGCGATCGTTCATTACCGCGTGACGCGCGCGACCAATGCGCGGCTGGAGGCGAATTCGCTCTATCTGGTCGATTCCGGCGCCCAATATGCCGACGGCACGACCGACATCACCCGGACCGTCGCCATCGGCGAGCCGACACAGGAAATGCGGCAGCACTTCACGCTGGTGCTGAAAGGGCATATCGCCATCGCCACGGCAAAGTTCCCGAAAGGAACCCGCGGGAGCGATCTTGACCCCTTCGCGCGGCGGCCGCTGTGGGCGGCAGGCCTCGACTTCGACCACGGCACGGGCCATGGCGTCGGCAGCTATTTGTCGGTACATGAAGGCCCGGCCAGGATATCGAAACTCGGCACCGTCGCACTTGAGCCCGGCATGATCCTGTCGAACGAGCCCGGGTTTTACCGCGAGGGCCACTATGGCATCCGGATCGAGAATTTGGTGCTGGTGAGCGAGCTTGCGGGCATCGCGGGCGGTGACCGGGAGATGATGGGGTTCGAAACCCTCACCCTTGCCCCCATCGACCGGCGGCTTGTGGAAGTTTCGGCACTGTCAGAGCCCGAGCGCGACTGGCTCAATGCCTATCACGCGCAGGTGCGCGAAAAGATTGGCCCGGCGCTCGATGGCGACGACGCGGCATGGCTCAAACAGGCAACAGCAGTTCTCTAAACAAGAAAGCGCCGCACCGCGTCTTCATCCCAGCGCAGCCCGGCGCCCGGCTCAGCATCGGGGATCAGGGTGCCGTCGACGACCTCGACCGGGTTCTGAAGGATCGGCTTGGCCTTGTCGAGCAGCTCCAGCCAGTGCGCGGTCGGCGTCACCGCCATCAGCTGGCCGCTGATCTCGGGGAAGGCGTGGGTCGACATCGGCAGGCCGTGGCGCGCCGCCAGCGCGGCCGCCTCAAGCCAACCGGTGACGCCACCGATGCGCATCGCATCGGGCATGCACAGATCGCACGCGCGCGCCGCAATGTTCCTGGCCATATCGTCCACGCCCCACCAGTTCTCGCCCATCTGGATCGGTGCCGCGACATGCGCGCGCAACGCCGCGTGGCCGGCGGTATCATGATGGCGCAGCGGCTCCTCGACCCAGGCGATATTTTCTGCGTCCAGCGCGGCGATACGGCTTTTCGCTTCCGACAAAGAGAGGCTCTGGTTGTAGTCGACCATCAAATCCACCTCGGCGCCAAGCACCGCGCGGATCGCCCGGATAACGCCCAAGTCCTCCGCTACCGTTTCATGACCGGCCTTCACCTTGAAGCCCCGATAGCCCTGGGACGCGGCCGCTTCCGCATGACCGGCAGCAGTCGCTTCATCGACCATCGAGGCGCTGTAATAGGCCGGCACCGGTTTGAGCTCGCCCCCGAGCAGGACGGCCAGCGGCAGGCCTCGCGCTTTCGCCAGCGCATCCCACGCCGCCATGTCGATCGCCGCGATCGCTATGCCGACGAGCCCGGTATCCCCCAGCAGGCGAAAAGTGCCGCGCAAGGCCTTCTCGATAGAGAGCGGCGCGAGCGGCTGCCCGCAAATCAGGGGCTCAAGATTGGCGATGAGGTCGGCTGCCGGTTTCAGCGCGGCGGGAGAATAGGTGAAAATATAGGACGACCCGGTCAGGCCGTCGTCCGTCACGATATCCGCCAGAACGATCGGTGACGCGTCGATCGTGCCGCTTGCGGTGACGATCGGATCGTCAAGCGGCACCATCAGCGCGCGGACCCGCACCGCCCGCACCGTGAGCGCTGGTTCGCACCACTGGTCGCTGTCCTCGCCCGCAACGGCCTTTACCATCACTGCCCTCTTCTGTCACTTTTACTCCGGTTCAATGGCAAGGTAATGATAAACTCCTAAATTGAATTCTAAAGTAATAAGTACAAGAGGGCGTAAAACATGGCTAAACCAGTCATCATCATCACCGGTGGCTCGCGCGGCATCGGCGCGGCATGCACCCGGCTGGCGGCGGAGCGCGGCTATGCGGTGTGCGTAAATTATAACCACGACGCCAAGACGGCCAAAGCGATAGTCGCGCAGATAACCGGCGCGGGCGGCACCGCAATCGCCGTCAAGGCCGATATTTCGCGGAAAAAACACGTGCGGCGGCTGTTCGAAACAACGGACAAGGAGCTCGGCGCCCTCAGCGTCCTCGTCAACAATGCCGGCGTCCTGGGCACGCAGTCGCGGCTCGATGAAATCTCAGCCAAGCGGTTCGACCGGGTGTTTGCGACCAATGTGCGCGGTACGTTTCTGTGCGTGCGCGAAGCGGTCAAACGCATGTCGACCCTGCATGGCGGCACGGGCGGCGCGATCGTCAATGTTTCATCCCGTGCCGCAGTGCTCGGCTCGCCCGGTGAGTATGTGGATTACGCCGCTTCCAAGGGCGCGGTCGACACGCTGACCATCGGCCTGGCGCGGGAGGTCGCGGGCGAAGGGATCCGCGTCAACGCGGTGCGCCCGGGCTTTATCTACACCGATATCCACGCCTCGGGCGGGGAACCGAACCGGGTTGACCGCATTGGCCCGACGCTGCCCATGGGGCGCGGCGGCACGGCCGACGAGGTCGCCAACGCTGTCCTGTGGCTGGCGTCTGATGAAGCCTCCTATTCGACCGGGGCGCTTATCGATGTGTCGGGGGGGCGGTAGCTCGAGCGACGCTCGTATTGCGAATTACCTCAGAACGGAATTTCGTCATCTAACTCGCTATCAGAACTCTTTTCGTCTGCACGCGGCGGCATCAGCGCAACAGGCTT
>JBPCWF010000162.1:0-12335 GCA_051009775.1 Hyphomicrobiales bacterium
CTACGGCTTCGATGTAGTCGAGGTTTCGCCCGACTTCGACGTCAAGAGCGGCATCACCAGCACGCTGGCGGCGCGCATCATGGTCGAGGCGGTCTGCTGCCTCGCGGCGCCGCGCTGCGGCAAGGTCGGCGCCTGGGACTACCGGCCGACCTGAAGCAGGAGCTTGCCCGAAACGCTGCGCGATTCCAGCCTGCGGTGGAGGTCGTGCACCGCATCGAACGGGAATATGTCCTCCACCGGCATCTCCAATGTGCCCGACTGCAGGTGCCTGAGCACCTCATCGATGGCCCTGCGCCACAGCCCCGGCACGCGCATGGCATGCAACACCTCGAACCCGGCCATGAAGGTGGAGTTCTCGTAGAGCTTCGAGCGAATATCGAAGTCGGGATAGCCGGCGGCTTCACCGATATTTATGACATGGCCGTAAGTCTTCAGAAGATCGATGCTGCGCGGCAGGATGTCGGCGCCAAGGGAATCGATCACCAAGTCGACGCCACGCCCGCCGGTGAACTCGCGGACTTCCTCGCAGAAGTCCTGCGCACTGCGGTCGATGACGAGATGCGCCCCGTAGCCGCGTGCCCGCTCGCCCTTGCCGGCACTGCTCACCGTGCCGATGACGGTTGCACCCTTGGCGGCCGCGAGCTGGGTCACCGCCAGGCCGACGGCGCCGCCGATGGCGTGGACCAGCGCCGTCTCGCCCTGTTTGAGGTCATAAGCGCTGTTGATCAGGTGATACGCCGTGAGGGTTACCACAGGAAACGCGGCACCAACTTCCAGAGAGATATCCTCAGGCAACGCAATTGCAAAATCGGCGCCGACAACGCACTTTTCCGCATAGCCGCCCTGCATCCGCGGCCCGGTGATGGCGGCGACCCGCTGTCCTTTTGCCAGTCCGGTCACATCGTCGCCGAAGGAACAGACCGTGCCGGAGACTTCCAGACCGATGATGGCCGGGTAGGTCACCGGATCCGGATAGACGCCCTCGCGCTTCTGGATATCGCTCCAATTGGCCGCCGCATAGGCGACGTCGATCACCACCTCGCCGTGGCCGGCGACCGGGTCTGGAACATCGACGAAGGCGAGGTTGTCGACCCCGCCCGGCTGCGCCACTTCGACCGCACGCATCTGCCCGGCCGCCTACAGCCTGATGAGCGGTTGGTGGGCGCAGCGGAACGAACCGCCGAGGCAGTAGACCGCGTCATAGGGCATGCGGATGACCTCGAACTTGCGCGCCTTCAACTCGTCCGCCACCCGGTCATGCGGCTCGCCGGAAGGCATCACCACCGTCTGGTCGTTGATGGTGAGGTTGTTGCAGCCCATATGCACTTTGGTGATCTCGAACGGCACGTCGATCAAGTCCCAGTCCTTCATGCAGTCCGGCACACCGTCCGGCAGACACTCCAGCGACACCACGGCGATGCCTTCGCGCGGCGTCAGCATGACACAGTCGAGATGCGAAAAGCGCTTGTCGATATTGACCATCTCGATGTCGTAGTCGGGGCCGAGCATATGCTGCAGCCAGCGCACGCCTTCCGCATTGGAGCAGTTGCCGGAATGGCCGACCAGCACCTTGCTCCCCAGCACCAGAACGTCGCCGCCCTCGAGATAACCCCAGCCGGGCTTGCCCTCATTGTCGTCGTCGGCGCCGGAATCCGGCTGCGCGTAATAGCGCGCGCCGCGCGCCATGGTCGAGGCCAGGATATGACGGATGGCAAAGCGCTGGCGGCGATGGAACAGGGAACGCGGCGCCAGTTCGATGACATTGTTGCCGATGGTGACGAACGGGTCGCGCAGCCAGCCGGTCAGCACACCGTGGTTTTCGCCGCGCGGAAACTTCATGTTGGCGTCTGAAATGCGGTCGGGCAGATGCACCTTGATACCGCTCTCCTGAAGAAAGTCGACGGCGCCTTTTATCTGCGAGCGCCAGCGCGCGTAATATTCCGGGTCGGCGTTCTTCACCACCTGTTCTTGGTGATCGAACCAGAATTCGCGGAACTCGCCGGACGGGCGCACATCGGCGTCCTGCAGGAACTTCGGGAACACGAACTGGTCATATCCGCCGTAGACGCATTCTTTGAGCTCACCCCACTCGCAGCGCACGAAAATCGGCTCTTGATCGGTTGCCGCCTCGTCCGAGGCGGCTTTTTCAGCTTTGTCCAACATGTTTCACTCCTTGTCGTTTCAAGTGTCTCGCGCCGGCCATTACTTGGCCTCGCGCCGGTAGTGGCGCCCGACCGACGACGGTGGCCGCGGTTTGCCGACAAGGCCGATCAGCGCGAGAATGGAAATTAGATAGGGCAGCATCAGGAAGAACTGATGCGGCACGTCGGGATAATTGAACTGCAGCCTGAGCTGCAGCGCATCGAAGAACCCGAACAACAGGCAGGCGCAGAGCGCGCCGACCGGGCTCCAGCGCCCGAGAATGACGGCGGCGAGCGCAATGAAGCCCTTGCCGGCGCTCATGTGCTCGGAGAACAGGAAGACTTGGGAGAGCACCAGATAGCAGCCGCCGAGGGCGGCGATGGCACCGGCCGCGATGACGCAGCCATAGCGCAGTTTCGGTACCGACAGTCCGGCGCTGTCGACGGCGGCCGGGTTTTCTCCGACGGCCCTGACCGCAAGTCCCCAGGGCGTCAGGTAGAGGAAGAAATAGACCGCTCCGACGGCGGCAAACATCACATAAACAAGCAGGTCCTGGGAGAACAGCACCGGCCCGATGATCGGGATGTCTGAGAGCACCGGCAGGTCAAAAGCCCGGAAGCCGGGCAGCTTCAACGTGTTAGCCTGGGCGCCGAAAACGATGCGCGACAGGAAGGCCGTGATGCCGAGCACGAAGATGTTGATGGCGATGCCGGTGACGATCTGGTTGACGCCGAAGGTGACGCCGAGCACCGCGAGGATGGAGCCTGCCAGCATGCCGAACAGCATGCCGACCACCAGGCCGCTATAGGGATCGTCCATGAAGAACGCGCCCACCGCGGCACCGAAGGCGCCGGCCAGGATCTTGCCCTCCAGTGCGATGTTGAAGACGCCGCTGCGCTCCGACAGGACACCGCCGAGAGCGGCGAACACCAGCGGCACCGACAGCCTCAGCGAGCTGCTGAGGATCTCGACCATGGCCTGGGGATTGAGCAGCGACTCCATGGCTCACGTCTTCTCTTCGCTGGCCTGCCCGTCGAGCTCCCGCTCCACTTCCTGGCGCCTAACGATGGCCCGGCCGATGGCGGTCGCCTTGTAGCGGAATGCCAGACTGACGGCGACGAACAGGATCACCAGGCCCTGGATCGCTTCGACCACGGTGGTCTCGATGCCCATAGCCCGCTGCATCATGTTGGCGCCGCTGCGCAATCCGCCGATGAACAGGGCGGAGAAGATGGCGAACAGCGGATTGAGGCCGGCCAGGAACGCCACCACGATGCCGTCATAGCCGTAACCCTGGCTGAACGCATGGAACAGCCGGTAACGATGGCCGAGCACCTCGAATGTGCCGGCGAGGCCGGCAAAGGCACCGGCAACCATGAAAGAGACGATAATGTGGCGCTCGACCGACATGCCGGCATAACGCGCCGCATTGGGGTTGCGCCCGACGGTGGCAAGGGTGAACCCGAAAACGCCGCGCCGGAATACCAGATAGAGCACCAGCGCGATGACCACGCCGACCAGCACGCCGAAATGGGCATCGGTGCGCGGCAGCACATGCGGCAGGAACAGGGTGTCCGGGATTTCCGGCGAATAGGGGTAAGGGGCGCCCGGCTCCATCATCGGGCCGGAGACCATGAAGCTGACGAAATGCAGCGCCACGAAGTTCATGAGCAGGGTGACGATGATCTCGTTGATCCGCTGATAGGCCTTGAGCAGAGCCGGGATCAGCGCCCACAGCGCCCCGCCGAGGGCACCGGCAAGGGTGCACATGACGATGTGCAGCGGCCCCGGCACGCCGGGCAGGTAGAGCGCCACGATGGTGGCAAACAGCGCGCCGATATAGATCTGGCCCTCGGCACCGATATTGAACAGCCCGGCCCGCAACGGCAGCACCACGGCGAGGCCGGCAAGCAGCAGCGGGCACATCTTGACCAGTGTCGCGGCGAAGCCCCAATAGTCGAAGAAAGCGCCCTCGAACAGGGTGGCGTAGGCCTCGATCGGGTTGCTGCCGGCGGCGATGATCAGGATCGAACCGATAGCCAGCGCCAGCACGATGGCCCAGACGCTGCGCAAGTGAAAGGCAATGCGGTAAAGCCGGTCCATCGCCCGCACCTAAGCCGCCACACCGGCCATCAGTAAGCCGATGCGTTCCGGTGTCGCGTCCGCCGCGGGAACGGTGTCCATAAGCCGGCCGCGGAACATGACACCGACGCGGTCGCAGACGTCGAGCAGGTGCTCCAGTTCGGTCGAGATGTAGAGAACCGCGACGCCACGATCGCGCTGTGTCAGGATCTGCTGCTGCACGAACTCGATCGCCCCGACATCGAGCCCTTTGGTCGGCTGCGCGGCGATCAGCATTTTCGGCTCGCCCTCAAGCTCGCGGGCGAGGATCACCTTCTGCTGGTTGCCGCCGGAAAGATAGCGGATTTCCTGGTCGATCCCCTGCAGGCGCACGTCGAAGGCCTTGGTCAGCCGTTCGGCATGCTGCGAGATCGCCTGGCGGTCGAAGAAGCCGTAACGGGAGAACGGCGCCTGGTTGTAGGTTCTGAGGATGGTGTTCTGGGCAACCGTGTCGTCGAGCACCAGCCCGTCCCGGTGCCGGTCCTCCGGCACATAGGCGATGCCCCGTTGTTCGGAGCGCTCCGATACGCTGCAGCCCGTTATGTCGCGGCCGGAAAGGCTGATGGTCCCGGAGGTGGCAGCGCGCACGCCGGAGATCACTTCCGCCAGTTCCGCCTGTCCGTTACCGTCGACGCCGGCAATGCCGAACACTTCGCCAGCGCGGATCTCGAACGACACTTGATCAAGGGCTGAAAGACCGCGGTCGTTGTCGGCGCTGACAGACTCCAGCTTGAGCACCTCCTCTCCCGTCGCATGGGCCGAGCGCTTGACCTGGAACAGCACCTCGCGGCCCACCATCATGCGCGCCAGGCTCGACGGATCGGTGTCGGCGGTGGGCATCGACGCCTTGACCTTGCCGTCCTGCATCACGGTCACATCATCGGCGACGGCCATCACCTCTTCCAGCTTGTGGGTGATGAAAATGATCGTCTTGCCGGCTTCCTTCAGCCGCTGCAAGAGCTCGAAAAACGGACCGGTCTCGTTCGGCGTCAGCACACTGGTCGGCTCGTCGAGGATGAGGATCTCGGCATTGTGGTAGAGCAGCTTGAGAATCTCGACGCGTTGCTGCATGCCGATCGGCAGCTTGATCACCTCGACGCCGGGATCGACCTCGAAGCCGAAGGATTCGCTCAGCTCGGTGATGCGCCTGGTGTGAGACGCCAGATCGAGCTTGACGCCCTGTCCGGACATGCCGAGCACGATGTTCTCCGTCACCGTGAGCTGCCCGACCAGCATGAAATGCTGGTGAACCATGCCGATGCCAGCGGCGAGCGCCTCGCGCGGGCTGTCGATGGTGACGATCCGGCCATCGACGACGATGCGGCCCTCGTCCGGCCGGTAAAGGCCGTAAAGAATATTCATCAAGGTGCTCTTGCCAGCGCCGTTCTCGCCGAGCACCGCATGCACCGTGCCGGCCCGAACGCGCAAGTCCACCCCGTCATTGGCGCGCAGGGCGCCAAACGACTTGGAGATGTTCTCGAGCGCGAGCTTGAAGTCGGTCACCAGCTGGCCTCGGCGGCGATCATTGCGGATCGGTAAATTGAGACCGGCGCCGGCGACGATCGCCGGCACCGTCTCATCGGCCGTCACATCTTGAACGTTCCGGCCTTCATCTGCTGGACAATGGCAAGGGCCTCTGCCTTGACGTCGGCGGGCACCGTATCATTGATGGTGCCCATATAGCCGGCCGCGGAACCCATGGCGAACTTCTTGTCGGCCCGTTCCAGTTCACCCTTCATCGCCAGTTCGATGGTGGTTGCCGTGGCGGCGGCAAAATCGAGCACCGTGGAGGCGACGTTGGTGTTCGGCGTCGACTTGCCGAGATCGGTGATCACGCCGGCCGCCCAGACACCTTTCTCTTCGGCCGCCTGGACGACACCGACAATGCCGTTGTCGAGATAGGGCACGACCACATCGGCGCCCTGACCGATCAGGTTCAGGGTCGCCTCCTTGGCCTTGGCCACATCGTCCCAGTCGTCTGTATAGGTGAGGAACACTTCGCCTGACGCGCCGCCCGCGGCCCAGCCCTTCTTGAAGCCGGCGGCGATATCGACAAAGGCCTTGATCTCCTGGGCGCAGACCATGCCGGCCTTGCCGGTCTTGGACATCTTGCCGCCGATAAAGCCCAGCACATAGCCGAATTGCGGGTTGTTGTAGTTGATGGAGGCGACGCCCTCGGTCGGGGCGCCGTTGAGGACGACCACCAGCACTTCGGGGAACTGCTTGGCGACGCGTTTGGCCGCGGCGGTGAACTCGCCGCCGGCAGCGATGACCACATTGTAGCCGCGCCGGGCATAGTCCGACATGGCGGAAACCTGATCCGCCTGCTTGACCTTCTCGCTGAACACCACCTCGATGCCGAGGTTCGCCTTGGCCGCCATCAGGCCTTCATAGACCACCTGGTTGAACGCCTTGTCGGTGATCGAGCCGGGCAGGACGCCGGCGGCCTTGAAGTCGGCCCCGAAGGCGGGCAGCCTGAGCGCGCCCACGCCGGTTGCGGCGGCGGCCGTGATGAGCAGGTGTCTTCTTGATATGATCATGCTCTTTCCTCCCTGTTATATTGGTTTCTTGGGTGTATCCCCCTCGTCAGCGGAACTCCTTCTGCAGTGAGGCGCTCACCAGCGCCACGAACTCCTCAACCAGAAGCTTGCCCATCTCCGCCGTCGCTTCGAGGCCCGATGAGAGGCACCCAGACGTCGGCACCCAGTCCGGATCACCCGGAAACAGGTCATAGGGCGGAAATTTAGGCAGTTCCTCCTGTGGTATTTTCGACATGTCGACATGGTCGGGATGGCAGTAGAGCATCATCGCGGTCTCGAGAATGCCGCCGTGCTCCAGGTCGAGGCCCGGATAGGGCTTGCCGGCATAGACCGTCTCCAGCGTCTCCGGCTTGATGTCCTCGGCATAAAGCATCTTGAGGATCCTGGCATCGGTGATGCCGGCATATTCGAGCTCGCGGACGGTGAGATAACAAGCCTCGTCGAGATAGAACCGGTTCTCGAAATGACCGTCGATCACCGCCAGCTTGCGGCACCCGTGCCGCACCAGTTCCTTGAGCACGTCCTTGACCAGATTGATCAGCGTCAGCCCGTCGAGATTGGTGGTGCCGCCGCGATATGGGCCGCCGCCGGTGCGAATCTGCGAGCGATAGCCATAGGTGATGGGAGCCGCGACAATGCCGCCGACATTCTCAGCCGCACGGCGCGCCATATAGGTCGCCATCATCCAGTCGGTGCCGAGTGGCAGGTGGTAGCCATGCTGCTCAACCGCACCCACCGGCAGCAAAACGATCGCGTCTTCCTCTTCGATACGCCGCTGGTACTCGTCCCAGCTGAGGTCCGACATCATGACTGACGCGGTCACACTAACGTCTCCAAGTCTGGCCGATGCCGCCTGCGGCCAAGATCGCGCAATCTGAAAGCGGCGATCAGCTGTCCCGTCCCCGGACCGGTGTCGCTTCAGGATCGCTGTCCCGAAGTCACGTGAACTGAGTATCGCGGTTTTCTTTCATCAGTAAAATAGTGAAGTTATCATATTTACATCTAAAATCTTCGATGTAACGTTTTGGAACACCTCAACAGCGGAGAGCTGAAATGACCACGGGCACCCAAGTCGGACAATCGGATCTGCGTCTGTTGCGGGTCTTTTCGACCGTGATCGAATGCGGCGGCTTTACACCGGCGCAGCTGGCCATGAATGTGAGCCAGTCGACCATCAGCTCGCACATGGCAACGCTCGAGGCGCGCCTCAACATGCGGTTGTGTGAGCGCGGCCGTGGCGGTTTCCGCATCACCCAGAACGGCCAGCGGGTCTACGAAGCGGCACAACGCCTGTTCCGCTCGATCGATTCCTTCGGCTCCGAAGTCGATGCCCTGCGCGGCCGCATGAGCGGCGAGCTGCATATCGGCGCGGTGGACAACGCGGTCACCAATCCGGACTTCGCCCTGCCGGACGCCATCGCGCGCTTCGAACACCGGCATGGCGACGTGCAAATCAGCCTGCACATGTCGACGCCGGCGGAGATCGAGCGCGCCGTCGTCGAGGGCCGCTACGACATCGGTATCGGCGCCTACACCAAGAAGATCTCGGCCATCGAATACACGCCGCTCATCGCCGAGAGCCAGCGTCTCTACTGCGGCAGCCGGCACCCACTGTTCGACGCCGACACGACCCGGCTCGCCGACCTGGCACGCCACAAATTCGTCAAGCGGCCCTATGTGCCGGACGAACACATCCCGCGCGCCGACCGGTTGCAGGCGGCGGCGGTGGCGGAGAACATGGAGGCCATCGCCATCCTCATCCTGTCAGGCGAGTTCATCGGTTTCCTGCCCGAGCACTATGCGGCGCGTTGGGTCACGAACGGCGAAATGAAAACCGTGCTGGCGGACAGCATGCGCTACCAGACCCAGCTTGAGCTGATCGTCCGCAAGACCGTGCCGAAGACCCTGGCGGCGCAATATCTGAGAGCCGATCTGCTGGAGGCCTTCGGCGCCCGCTAGAGCTCAGGCGGCGAGCCCGACGTCGCGGCCGCTCATATGCATAAGGCGGCCGTAGCCGGCGATGCGGTCTTCGATGCCGGCGCGGCGCAGGCAGTCCCACATCATCGCCTGGTTGGAGACGATGGCCGGCTTGCCGACCTGCTGCTCCAGCGCATCGACGATGTCGAGAGTGCGCAGGGCGCCGCAGCACACGAACACCGCGTCCGCATCCGGCCGGTCAATGCCGGCGCCGAACTCGCGCAGAAACTCAGGCTCGACGCAGTCGATTTCCTGGTTTGTCGTGAGATTGAGGCCCTGAATGTCGAGCACCTCGAAACCGTTGGCCTCGAGGAAGGCCAGCACATGGACATTGACCTCGTCGAGATAGGGCGTGGCGGCGACGATCTTGCGGGCACCGACGACGCGCAGCCCGTGCACCACCCCGGTCATCACCGTGGTCGGGATCGCTTCCGGCTTGCCGCGCCTGAGTGCGTCGAGGACCCGATCCTCGCCGATCACCATGGTGCCACAGTTGCAGGTGTAGCACGAGACGTCGAGCCTGTCGTCGGGCAACAGCAACGTCGCGGCGGTCTCGATGCCGGGCTCCATGGCCTCGAGGGTTTCGACGGTGGCCTGGTTCGACATCGGCATGCGCGAGAAATGTACGCCGACGCCATCCGGCATCAGGCGGAACACGTCGTCCTCTACCGTTTGCTCCATGGCCAGCACGACGAAGCCGATCTTGGCCCGGTTGTGGCGCCCGTCATCGAAGCGCACGTCGTAGGATTTCGATGTAATCGTCTTGGCCGGGCCGGTCATGACGGCTTCTCCCTGGTTCCGCCGTCGCCAAGCTTCGCGTAACCGGCAGGCGCATGTCAACGCGCCTCACACGACGCCGGCGCGCGACAGCATGGCGTGCAGGATCACGTTGCAGCCCGCCTGGAGATGCTCGGGCTCCGCCCATTCCGCCTCATTGTGGCTGATGCCGTCGCGGCACGGTACGAAGATCATCGCCGCCGGCACCAGCGTCGCCACCGGAGAGGCATCATGCAGCGCGCCGCTCAGCATCGGCCGGTGCGGGATGCCGAGGGCCTGTGCCGCACCTTCCAGATCGCCGACGCAACCGCCATCGAAGTCGACCGGCGGCATCTCGATGACACGGCGGGTTTCGGCACCGCTACAGATCTCGCCGATCTTGTTCTCAAGTACGTCGAGCACGTGATCATCCGGGTGCCGGATGTCGATGTTGAAAGTGGTCTCACCGGGAATGGTGCTGCCGGAATTGGGCGACACGTCGAGGCGCCCGACCGTCACGCGGGCGTCTGGCGCATGCGCCAGCCCCAGCGCCTCAAGCGCGACGATCATTCGCGCCGCCGCCACGAGGCTGTCCTGGCGGGCGTCCATCGGCGTGGTGCCGGCATGGCGGTCGGCGCCCGTCACGGTCACCTCGATCCACCGCAGTCCCTGCACTTTGTTCACGATGCCGACAGGCAGGCCCTCGCGCTCAAGCACCGGCCCCTGCTCGATATGCGCCTCATAGAACGCGGTCATGGCAAATTCGCCGAGGCCGATGTCCCCGTCATAGCCGATGCGTTCGAGCTCGGCGCCGAAGCGCGCACCGTCGGTCGACTGCAAAGCATGCAGGTCCTCCTGCGACCAGCGCCCGGCATAGGCGGTCGAGCCGAGAATGCCGGCGGGAAACCGCACGCCCTCCTCGTTGGTCCAGTTGACGGCAGCCACCGGCAGCTCGGTCTCGATGGCGTTGTCGTTCATGGTGCGGATCGCCTCGAGCGCTGCCATGACGCCAAAGATGCCGTCAAATCTGCCGCCATGGGGCTGGGTGTCGAGATGACTGCCGGAGGCCACCGGCGGTGCTTTGCGCTTGCCGGGCCTGGTGGCGAACATGTTTCCGGCGCGGTCCACATCGAGGCGACAGCCCGCATCCCTGCACCAATCGGCAAACAGATCCCGGGCCTCGCGGTCTTCATCGCTCAAGCTCAGGCGGCAGCATCCGCCGTTCGGCAGTGCGCCAATCTCGGCCAGCTCCAGATGGGTCTGCCACAGGCGCTCGCCGTTCACCCGGACTTTCGAGAGGTCGGTTGCCACAAGCCGGCTCAACCGCTCGGGGGTACCGGACTTACCGGCCCGCCATACTGCGGCACGCGCACCGTCCGCGGTACATAGTCGCCGGCGTCGGTGAGCGTGCGCACGTGCCCGGCGATCTCCTCCATCGGTGCGAACCACACATCGCCACACTCCAGCACTTCTTCGAGGAACTCCGCGAAAACATGCCACCGTGACAGCCGTCCCGAGGCGAACGGGTGGATGACCGGCACCCACAGCCCACCATAGGCGTATGCCACTTCGAATTCCTGTTTGAAGATCTCAAATCCGGTTCGCGCCGCACGCACCGGCATCATGTATTCGAGATCGAAGGATTGTACGAATTGCGGCCAGTCATCCATACCCCAGTGAGACGGCAGCTCAACAAGTGAACCGTTGTCCGCCTCAAGCAGATAGGGAATGTCGTCACCCATAAGCGAGGAGTCATAAACGAAGTCGCGCTCCACCAGCAGACTGGCGGAGTGGTTTGAGAAGTTGTAGAGGGGCGCGCGCCAGCCGCGTGGCGCCTTTCCGGTCGCCGTCTTGATCACTTCGCTGGCGCGGTCGAGCCAGTAGGCCTCCTCCTCCCGCGGCCGCGCCCGCGGGTCCTCGTGCAGATAACCGTGATGACCAATCTCGTGGCCGCCCTCGAGGATTGTTTCGACCGCTTCGGGATAGCGTTCTATGCACCAGGCGGGAATGAAGAAGGTCTGCGTGATGCCCAGGCTCCGATAGGTGTCGACGATGCGCGGCACGGCAACATGTGGTCCGTATTGCAGCATGGAGATTGCCGAGACGCGTTTGTGGCCGTCGAGCTTGTGATCGATGTGGACCAAGCTGTCGGCGTCCATATCGAATGTCAGACAGCAGGCGCATCGCGCGCCATTCGGCCAGGGCACCGGATTTCGGATCATCGCGAAAACCCCTTTTCATTGGGAAGGCCCCCATGAAGCTTTGGGACCGTGCATAAGTCGACCCGTAGTACATCGAACTCGACGCAGAGGAAAGTCGTCGTTGCCGGTAGACCGATGGGACGCTGGAAGTGTTAGAGATGTCTGGAAGGGGTCACGAACGCCCTTTTCCAATCTGTCAAACCGACGGTGAAAAGGCATCCGAAAACAGACATCCTGTCGAGACTTTGGCCTCAATGTCTGGAGTGCCCTCAACTCCGGGCGGTGCCGGGCTGGGTGCGATAGGGGGATTTAGTGCCATAGGCCGAATTTAGGCTGACAACACCATTGGTGCAGCTATTTGTGGCGCTCGGCTTGTATATAACGCCAGATCATCCAAGCAACGCCGACAACTCCAACGGCAGCTAAAATTGCGATGAAAAAGTGCTCGGTCCGGTACCAGCCGATCGCTGCAAGCACCGCAGCAATGAAGACCCCAATGATCTCCGATCTTCGAGACACCTTTCTCCGTACGAAAACCACCCAATGAACTAAGACGATCGGTAATAGGGTCACCCACACCCAAGAGAGTAAAGTATCT
>JBPCWF010000163.1:0-5666 GCA_051009775.1 Hyphomicrobiales bacterium
CCTAAAGGGTTTAAGGCCGCGCTTGCCGCGGGGGCTGTCATCATCGTTGGTTCGGCGGGTCTTGCCGCCACGTCCGGAACCGTGATGAGCGAAGGTAACTACGGACAGCACGGCAAGCACCACGGAGCTAAGGGAAAGCACCACGGGCATCATGGCAAGCATCACGGCAAGCACCATGGCAAAAGGCATCACCGCACCTATAAGGGCCACGGCTATAAGCGGCTGATGGAGCGGTTTGACGCCAACAAGGACAAGCAGCTGACCCAGGTCGAGCTCGACACCGCCCGCAAGGACCTTCTCGCCAAGCACGACGCCGACGGCGACGGCCAGCTGACGCTTGAGGAGTTCCAGGCGCTTTGGGCCGAATTCATGCGCAAGCGCATGGTCCGCGGTTTCCAGCACATCGATGAGGACGGCGACGCCGTCATCACGGTCGAAGAGTTCCTGAAACCGTTTTCCGAGGCGGTCGAGCATATGGACCGCAACGGCGACGGCATCCTCAACAAGGACGACCGTAAGCGCCATCGCCGGCATGGCAAAAAGGCACAGAACAAGGCCGACAAGCAGACGACCGGGAGCGACAACTGACCGGGTCCGCCTGTGTGACGAAATCACTGTGTGGTCACAATGTTTCACTTAGTATGGGTTGAGTGTTCATCGGCGAATCGACTGCGGCGCGATGAAACGTCAAATTTACCCCATTTTGGGTAGAATACGGTAAGGACGGGTGTTTTTGCCGGTTAGAGCTTGTGTATTTTGCACCGATCCGGAATCCTAGGAGAGTTTGGAGTAGATGATGGCCGTTGACCGCCGGAGCTTCCTGAAAACCTCCACCGCCTGCCTCGTCGTGACCGCGGCCGGCGGCGGAACGGCGTTTGCCAAGGACAAGCTTCTGCCCGACGAACCGTTCGACGTGGTGGCGTTCGACCCGCGCAAGCTTCCGTACAAGTACCGGCGCCAGCTGGTCGACTACGAGACCACCGAACTGCCGGGCACCATCGTCATCAACACCTACGAACGGCTGCTCTATCTGGTGATGGAGAACGGTCAGGCGCTGAGCTACGGCATCGGTGTCGGCCGGGAGGGTTTCGCGTGGAACGGCGCGGCGACAATCCGGCGCAAAGCGGCATGGCCCGACTGGCGGCCGCCGGAGGAAATGCGCGAGCGCGAACCCGAACTCCCTGAAGTGATGGAAGGCGGACCCGAGAACCCGCTGGGCGCGCGCGCGCTCTACCTGTTCGAAGGCGACCGCGACACGCTCTACCGCATTCACGGCACCAATTTTCCGAAATCGATCGGCACGGCGGTGTCGTCCGGCTGCATCCGCCTGCTGAACCAGGACGTGATCGATCTCTACCGCCGCGTCCCGATCGGCTCAAAAGTGGTCGTCGTCGGCCCGGCCCTTGCCCCCGAAAGCGAGCGCCAGGCCTATCGCAGTGAACGCAGCCGCCGTCATGAAAACGACGCGCAAAGCCGCCGCAGACGCAAGAAACGCAGTTTCAGCGAAGAATTCTTCAGTATCTTCGGCAGTATCAGCGAGAACAGGTAAGTCCTCGCGGAGCATTCGCCGGCCGGCAACGCCAATCGCAGTTTTATGAGCCCGGTCGCGTATGCGAATATTGGGTCTGAATATCCTCTCAGGTCCGGCACTCCGGCGCGATTAACGCCAAAACCTGCAATCAAAACGACATGGTAAATTTGTAAAAGACCTCAAAAGGCGGTTGCGCTAGTATGCGCGCATTGCGGCGGCATGATTCTTGTATGGTTGTCCCGGCAACGCAAACCAAGGGTTTTCTTGGAATGTCATTTGGAATCAAGAGTTTCTCCGCCGCGGTCTTTGCATTGACCATGCTGGCTTTCGTGACGCCCGCATCGCCGGCCAAGGCGTCGCCGGAGCGCTTCGTGGAGCGCGTTTCCCTTCAGGTCCTCGCCGCGGCGAAGAGCCGAAACAGCAGACGGTTCCGGACCATCCTGCGCCGCCACGCCGATGTCCGCGCCATGGCCAATTTCGCCCTCGGCCGGTACAGAAAGCGCCTGCCGAAATCGCGCCGTGCGGAGTATTACCGGCTGACGGAACGGAAAATCGTCCAGTTCTTCAGCGAATATGCCGGTTCGCTGCGCGGCGACGGGATTGAGATCCGCCGGGTCAGGCGGCTCAACAAGACCCAGATCCTGGTCGAAACACGGCTCACCGGACGCGACGCCGGAACGCCGGTCTCGTGGAAAATATCGACCCGCAAAGGCTACAAGGTCCACGACGTCCGCGTCGCCGGCGTCTGGCTCGGCCAGCTCATGCGCACCACCTTTGTCGGCGAGATCCGCAAGAACAACGGCCAGTTCAGAAAACTGTTCGCCTATCTCAAGAAGTAGTCCGCACGTAAAGCGGGCTCAGCCGACCAGTTCGGCCTCCGCAAAACAGAGCGCAATCTCCTTGGCCGCGTTTTCCGCGCTGTCGGAGCCATGGACGGAATTCGCCTCGATGTTTTCGGCGAATTCGGCACGGATCGTGCCCGGCTCGGCATCCGCCGGATTGGTGGCGCCCATCACTTCGCGGTTCGCGGCGACCGCGTCCTCGCCTTGCAGCACCTGGATCACGACCGGACCGGAGGTCATGAACTCGACCAGGTCGTTGAAGAACGGGCGCTCGCGGTGCACCTCGTAGAAAGCCTCGGCATCCTGGCGGCTCCACCGCACCCGTTTCTGCGCGACCACGCGCAGGCCTGCCGTCTCCAGCTTGTCGATGATCTTGCCGGTGATATTGCGGCGCGTCGCGTCCGGCTTGATGATGGACAAAGTACGCTCAACAGCCATGTTCCAAAAATCCTCTGAAATGTCTGGGTAAAGTCCCCGGGATGAGTCGCGCCGGGTTATATCGGCAGCGCCCAAAACCTGCAAGCACGGGTTCACGAACGCGGCCGATTGGCGTATATCCCGGCGCCATGATCACCATTCAGGACCTCACATACCGGATCGAAGGGCGTCTGTTGTTCGACGGCGCCGGCGTAACCGTGCCGGAAGGCCACAAAGTCGGGCTGGTCGGGCGCAACGGCTCGGGCAAGACAACGCTGCTCAGGCTGCTGCTCGGCGAGCTGACGCCCGAGTCCGGTTCCATCGACGTGCCGCGCCGGGCCCGCATCGGCTCGGTCGAACAGGAGGCGCCAGGCGACGACCTGAGCATTCTGGAGACCGTGCTCGCCGCAGATATTGAACGGGCGGAGCTGCTGGCGCGTGCCGAAACCGAGCAGAGCGCCGAAGACATTGCCGCCACCCAGCTGCGTCTGGTCGACATCGATGCCCACACCGCGCCTTCGCGCGCCGCTTCCATCCTCCATGGTCTCGGGTTTCCCGCCGACACCCACGACACGCCGTGCCGCGAGTTCTCCGGCGGCTGGCGCATGCGGGTCGCGCTTGCCGCCACTTTGCTGTCCGAGCCCGACGTCCTGCTGCTCGACGAGCCGACCAACTACCTCGATCTCGAAGGCACGATCTGGCTCGAGACCTATATCCGGCGTTACCCGCATACGGTGCTGATGGTCAGCCATGACAGGGACCTGCTCAACGCGGCGGTCGGCAGCATCCTCCATCTCGATCAGGCACGGCTCAAGTTCTACACCGGCGGCTATGACCGGTTCGAGCGCACCCGGCGCGAGCAGCAGGCACTCGAGCTCAAGCTCAAGCAGAAGCAGGACGACGCCCGGCGTCATATGCAGGCTTTCGTCGACCGGTTCCGCTACAAGGCGTCGAAGGCCCGTCAGGCGCAGAGCCGGCTCAAGGCTCTGGAGCGCATGCGGCCGATCGCATCGGTCGTCGCGGAGACCGTGCACCCGTTCTCCTTCCCCGCTCCGGCCAAGGAGCTCGCACCGCCGCTGGTCACGCTTGAGGAGACATCCGTCGGCTATGCGCCTGGCGTTCCCGTGCTGTCGGACCTCAACTTGCGTCTCGATCCGGACGACCGGATCGGTCTCCTGGGCGCCAATGGCAATGGCAAGAGCACCTTCGCCAAGCTGATCGCCGGACGCCTCGAGCCCCAGGGCGGCACGCTGCGCCATTCGCACAAGCTCAGGGTTGGCTATTTCGCCCAGCACCAGCTCGACGAACTGGACGCCAAGCAGACACCCTACGACTATGTCCGCGACCTGATGCCGGAGGCGACCGAAGCCCAGCGCCGGGCCAGGATCGGC
Source organism: Hyphomicrobiales bacterium (assembly GCA_051009775.1). Lineage (GTDB taxonomy): Bacteria > Pseudomonadota > Alphaproteobacteria > Rhizobiales > JAJFHB01 > JBPCWF01. Next base: position 4,182 of record JBPCWF010000163.1, read on the forward strand.
CAGTTCGGCTTCGGCATCGAAAAGGCCAACACGAAGATCGGAAATCTCTCAGGCGGCGAGAAGGCACGCATGCTGTTCACGCTTGCCGCCTTCCACGGGCCGCACATTCTCATACTGGACGAGCCGACCAACCATCTCGACGTCGACAGCCGCGAGGCGCTGGTCCATGCCCTCAACGACTACGAGGGGGCGGTCATCCTGATCAGCCACGACCGCCACCTGATCGAGACCAGCGCGGACCGTCTGTGGCTGTGCGACCAGGGCACCGTCCTGCCGTTCGACGGCGATCTGGAGGATTACCGCAAACTGGTGCTCAAGAACCGCAAGCCGAATGCCAGGCAGAAAGATGGAGTCCAGCAGGCGGCGCCCGCCGCGCCCCAGCTCTCGCCCAAGGAGCAGCGCCGGCACGCGGCACAGCAACGCGACCGGATCAAGGGACTGCGGGCGCGGGTGCGCGAGTTCGAGGCAAAGATGACCGGCCTGCAGAAAGAGCTTGCTGCCGCCGATGCGGCGCTTGCCGACCCGAAGCTCTATGACGGCGACCCGGCCAAAGCTCGGGAACTCGCCAAAGAACGTTGGGCGTCCAAAAAGGCGCTCGACCAGGCTGAACAGGATTGGCTCGAAGCGACCGAGACCTATGAACAGGCGGAGACGGCAGCCGCCGAATAACGATCAAAGCTCGCCCAGGGCTTTCATCACCAGCGTGTGGAAGTGATGCACCGCGTGCTCCGACGTGTGGGTCCTCTTGGAATCGATGACGAACCGGCCCTGGTGATAGCCGTATGAGTGCAGCCCCTGCTGGACGCTCTCCACCAGGCCGACATCTTCCGGCCCGAGCACGTCGTTAAAATAGTCCATGGCGCCAGCCTCGGCCTCCGTGAGCTCGCCGTCCGTGGAATAGTAGGTGAACACCTGATGGCTGAGTTCCGGCTCGGTCGGCAGGAAGGAGAAGGTGGCGATGCCGTCTGTGCCGGGAAACTTCACGAAGGCCAACGTCGGCCACAGATAGTGCGTCGAGAACCACTCGCTGCAGCCCGCCTCCTTCTCGGCATAATCGAAAGCGTTGTTGGACGGGCGGCAGGTGCCGTGCTGCGCCGACCACGTCTCCTGGGTGCGGACCGTATAGGTGTTCATATCGACCAGATCGACGAAGTCGCGGTGGCTCGGCGCGCAGTGATAGCACTCCAGGAGGTTGTCGCCGACATTCTTCCAGTTGCCCTTGATGTCGAACACGATCTCGCGGGCGGGCTTTAGATCTTCGATCGCGGGACAGAACCGCGTGAGATCTTCTTCCAGGCCGGCGAAGAATTCCGACACCGGCCGGGCTTTGGGATCCAGATTGACGAACACAAAGCCCGCGAGGACCTCGACGCGCACCGCCGGTATGGAGAAATCCTGCTTGTCGAAGCCCTTCACGTCGTCACACAAGCGCGCCACCTTGAGCGCGCCGTCATAATCATAGGCCCAGGCATGGTAGGGACAGGT
>JBPCWF010000164.1:0-13054 GCA_051009775.1 Hyphomicrobiales bacterium
GGCCATGACCGCGTTTCGCGCGTATGTGAAGAAAACCGTTCACGTGGGAGGGATCGATGAAACTCAAAACAATACGCGTCTTCCAGACGAACCTGCCGCTCAAGGAAGGCCGCTACTCCTGGTCCGACGGAAAGTATGTCGACGTCTTCGATTCGACCGTGGTCGAGATCGAAACCGACGACGGTATGCTGGGCCACGGCGAGGTGTGTCCGCTCGGGCCGTTCTACCTGCCCGCCTTCGGGCCGGGCGCCCGCGTCGGCATCGCGGAGCTCGCGCCTCATCTGATCGGCTGCGACCCGACCGAGCTCGGCACCGTCAACGACATCATGGACAAGGCGCTGCTCGGCCATGCCTATGCCAAGTCGGCGATCGACATGGCGTGCTGGGATCTCCTGGGCAAGCGTGCCGGTATGCCGGTGTGCGATCTGATGGGCGGGCGTCAGGGCGACAACGTTGCGCTCTACCGGGCGATCAGCCAAGAGGCGCCGGAAAAGATGGCGGCCAAGATCGCCGGTTACCGGGACGAGGGCTATACCAAGTTCCAGCTCAAGGTCGGCGGCGACCCCGACGACGACATCGAGAGGATCCATGCCGCGCGGGAGGTGCTCGACCAGGGAGAGGTGCTGATCGCCGACGCCAATACCGGCTGGCTGATGCATGAGGCGGCGCGGGTTGTCGACGCGGTGGCCGATCTCGACGTCTATATCGAGCAGCCGTGCAAGACCTATGAGGAATCGCTGTCGATCCGCGAGCGCACGGCGCGGCCGTTCGTGCTCGATGAGAATATCGACGGCATGCACATGCTGCTGCGCGCGTTCGGCGACCGGGCGATGGATGTGATCAACCTGAAGATCTCGAAGGTGGGCGGCCTCACAAAGGCGCGCCAGATCCGCGATCTGTGCTGCACCCTGGGCGTCGCCATGACGATCGAGGACAGCTGGGGCGGCGACATCGTCACCTCGGCGATCGCCCATCTGGCGCACTCGACGCCAGAGCGCTTCCGCTTCTCATCGACCGATTTCAACTCCTATGTGACGGTGAGCAACGCGTCCGGCGCGCCGCAGCGCCGGAACGGCATGATGAAGGCGGGCGACGGGCCCGGCCTCGGCATCGCGCCGAACATGAGCGAGCTCGGCCAGTGTGTCGAGGCGATCATCGCCGGTTAGGTGCTGTTGACCATCATGCTTGCCGCGGCTTCGGCGGGGCGGTCGTTTCGCGCGCGATCAAACGAACCTCGACTGGGTAATGCATGGAGACATCTTTGCCCTCCAGCCGGTCCAGGAGGTACCGCGCCGCCCGCCGCCCTGACAGCTACTACGGTGTCAGCAAGGCATTCGGTGAGGACCTGGGCCGGCTTTATGCCGACAAGCACGGTATGGCTGTCATGTGCGTGCGCATCGGTTCCTGCCTGCCGCGTCCTGGCGATGCGCGCCATCTCTTCACGTGGATCAGCGAACGCGATCTGGTCCAGCTGGTTTCTATCGGACTGGAGGCGCCGCGACTTCACTTCAAGGTCGTGTACGGGATCTCCGGAAACAAGCGTGCCTGGTGGGACAACAGCGCCGCGCATGAGCTGGGTTATCGACCGGACGACGACTCGGAAATCTACGCGGAGGAAATCCTGGCCCGCGATTGCCCGGAACCGGTCGACGACATCGCCTTGCAGTTTCACGGTGGCGTTTTCACCTCCGCGGACTTCGATGGAAATCCAGACGACATCGATTAGACTGCGCTTCTCAATTTCGACAGGCTGAAACATATGAGCACCCTCGACACCAAACTGAAGATCGAGCAGGTGAGCGCCATCGCGCTGCGCATTCCCTTTTCTCACGGGGCAGCCGCCGCGCGCTCCGGCGGCCAAGCCTGGACGGCGCTCGAAACGCTCCTGGTCCGCGTCGAGACCAAGGGGGGTCTTGTGGGATGGGGCGAGGCGTTCAGCTACTCAAGCCTGAAGCCCGTGCAAGCGGCGGTCGTGGAAATGGTCGCACCTCTCGTTGTCGGCCGGGAGATTACGGATATTGCCGGTTTCATGCGCGAGCTGCAGCAGACGCTGCATATCTTCGGGCGCTATGGCATCACGCTTCACGCGCTATCGGGACTCGACATTGCGCTATGGGATCTTGCGGCCAAGGCGGCAGGCGTTCCACTGCGCAGTTTCATCAATCGCGATGCACCGGACGCGGCTCTTGCGGGCTATGCCAGCCTCTATCGCTATGGTGACCCCGAACGGGTCGCCGCCAAGTGCGATGAGGCCCTGGCTCAGGGTTATGGCGTGATCAAGCTTCACGAAATCGCCGAAGAGGAAGTTCGGGCGGCCCGGGTTCGGATCGGTGACGGCATCGCTCTCACGGTCGACACCAATTGCCCATGGACGCCGAAGGAAGCGCGGGACATGGCACTGCGGTTCAAACCCTATGATCTTTTGTGGCTGGAGGAGCCGATCTTTCCGCCGGAGGATTTTCAGGCGCTGGCGGCATTGCAGAAAGATGTCGGTATTCCGCTCGCCGCCGGTGAGAACGCGTGCACCGAGTTCCAGTTCCGTCAGATGATTTCGGCCGGCGCCGTCACCTATGTCCAACCGAGCGTTACCAAAGTCGGGGGCGTGACGGAGTTCCTCAAGATTGCCCGGCTTACACAAACCGGCGGGCTCAGGTTTATGGCCCATTCGCCCTATTTCGGCCCGGGCTGGCTTGCGACGCTTCAGCTCCTGGCCGCGCTGCCCGATCCCGGTTTGGTGGAAAGGCTGTTCGTTGATGTCGAGGCAAGCCTTTACGGCACCCTGATCGATGCCGTAGATGGTCGCTTTCGCGTCCCCGGTGAGCCCGGTCTCGGGCCCGATCCCGATCCGGATGTGATCAAGTCATACCGGGTCTGAATTTTCGTCGTCAGGAAAGAATGATGAAGCTTCCCACCAACTCCTTCAAACACGCGATCGCGCAAGGCAAACCGCAGGTCGGCATCTGGAACAGTCTGTGCAGCAATATCGCGGCGGATGTTCTGGCGTCTGCCGGCTATGACTGGGCGCTGCTCGATATGGAGCACTCGCCGAACGATTTCCGCACCGTGCTCGGCCAGTTGCAGGCCTATGAGAACGGGCACACGATCCCGATCGTGCGGCCGGCATGGAACGATGCGGTCCTGGTCAAGCGTCTGCTGGACCTGGGCGCGCCCGGCCTTTTGTTTCCCATGGTGCAGTCGGTCGAGGAAGCCGAACAGGCGGTGGCCTCGACACGCTATCCGCCGCGCGGCAATCGCGGGGTGTCCATGTCGCAGCGGGGCAACCGGTTCGGACGGGTGGACGACTACTTCGAGCGGGTCGAGGCGGAAACCTGCGTCCTTGTGCAGATCGAGACCGAGGCGGCGCTGTCGCGCGTCGGCGGGATCGCCGCGGTCGACGGCGTCGACGGCATCTTCTTCGGACCTGCCGATCTCGCCGCCGACAAAGGGCTGCTCGGACAGGTGGCGAGCGAGGATCTGTGGTCCGCGATCGCGCAAGGGGCGGAGGCCGCCCGCCAGGCCGGCAAGCCGGTGGGAACGCTGGTCGGCCATCACGACAAGGCGGTCCAGCTCTTCCGGGACGGTTTCAGCTTCGTTGCCTGCGGCTCGGACCTGAACCTTCTGGTCCGCAGCGCCGACGCCCAGTTGGCGTCGATCCGCGAGGCGCTGGAGTAAATCGGGGTCTTACTCGCCGATCTGGAATTCCGGATCGACCGGCACCTGCAGGCCGTTTGCCAGCGCGTTGGTCTGATGCGCCATGGCGATCACCGCCATCAGCTCCTGATACTGTTCTTCGGTCATGCCTCTGGTGCGGGCGGATGCGGTGTGGGAGTGAACGCAATAGCTGCAATTGTTGGCGATGGAGACGGCGATATAGACCATCTCCTTGGTCATGGGGTCGAGAACACCCGGGCCCATGACATCGCGCAGCTGCGCCCAGACGCGCTCCAGCGTCTCCGGCTGATTGGCCATGGCCTTCCAGAAATTGTTGATGAAATCGGTCCGGCGGACCGCCCGGATGTCGTCATAGACCGCCTTCACCCGCGGCGTGGCATCGTCATACTCGATCAGCGGCGTGGTTGCCATTGGGCCTCTCCGTCGTTGGCCAGGGACTGGATGCTCAGGCCGGTGCGGCGACCGGAATGTCGGCGGTGCGGCGGCGCCCGAGATAGGCCAGGAAACGCTCGCTGACCTGGATCGTGTGCTGATGGGCGAGCCGTTCGGCACGTTCCCCGTCCCGGGCTTCGATCGCTTCGATCATATAAATGTGCTCGGCATTGAGCTCCGCCGGCAGCGTATCGTCCAGCGCCCGGAAATAGAGCCGCAGGAAGCGCCGGCCCTCATCGAGCAGCCGGGCGTGGAAATCCGTCAGGTAACGGTTGCCGGCGGCTTCGGAAATGCTGAGGTGAAAGTTGCGGTTGGTTTCGATCATCGCCAGAACGTCACCGTCGGCGACCGCCGCCTCCAGGGCGTTCTGGTGGCCGCGCATGGTTTCGAGATGTTCGGGCGTGCGCAGGTCGGCCGCCAGGCGGGTGGTCACCCGCTGGACCAGATCGAGTGCATCGATGTAATCGGGAAATTCCTCGATCCGCAGCGGCGTCACCATGGTGCTCTTGTTCGGCAGGGTCGTGACCAGCCCTTCGCTCGCGAGCCGGATCAATGCCTCGCGCACCGGCGAGCGCGAAAGCTGGAACTGGCGTCCGAGCCGGGCCTCGTCAAGCAGCTCACCCGGTGCGATCTCAAGGCGCAGGATCGATTCGCGCAGGGCGCTGTAGACCTTGAAGGCGCCCAGGCCGCGGCCGGTCGGCCGGGCCGGGTCAATCGTCGGTTGGTCGTTCATAAGCGGCGGCCTTGTTGGCTTCGGAGGTCCGTTCTCGCCCAACATGCGCAAAAACGCAATTGTTGGATGCAAATTGCATTGAACTCTGTATACAAAATGTGTACGGATGTCCTTGAGTTCCAGCCATTTTGAGTGTGGGCCGCAACTTGCGCGCATGAACGGGGTTACTCATGTGCACGGGGGACGCCAAATTGAGCCCCGCGCGGACAGGGAGAAAGATGATGAAATTCGAAGGCATAATCCCACCGGTCATCACGCCGTTCAATGACGACTTCTCGGTCGATGAGCCGGGCTACGCCGCCATGATCGAATACATGATCGAAAAAGGCGTGCACGCCATCATCGTCGGCGGCACCACGGGCGAATATTATGCGCTCACCCGGGACGAGCGGGTGCGCCAGTTCCAGTTCGCGAAAGACGTCATCGGCGGACGGGTGCCGATGGTCGCCGGGGTGAACGACGCGCGCACCGAAGATGCCGTCGCCCTGGGCGTTGCCGCGCACGACGCCGGCGCCGACGGCCTGCTGATCGCCGCGCCCTATTACTCGCTCCCCGCCGAGGACGAACTGATCAGCCACTGCCTTGAGATCGATGCCGCCGCGGGCCTGCCGATAATGCTTTACAACTATCCGGGCCGCACCGGCGTGTGGATGGGAGAGACGTTCCTCGACGAGGTCGGCGGTCACGCCAATTTCCGCTGCATCAAGGAAGCGAGCGGCGATATCGACCGGGTGCATCTGCTGGCCCGCCAGTATCCCCATATCGAACTGAGCTGCGGCGCGGAGGACCAGGCGCTCGAATTCTTCGTCTGGGGCGCAACCAGCTGGGTCACGCCCATGGGCAACTTCATCGCCGAAGAGGTCGTGGCGTTTTACGACACCTGCGTCCGCGAGCGCGATTTCATCAAGGCACGGCATATGATGTCGGCGCTGATGCCGCTCACCACCGCACTGGAGCGCGGCGGCAAGTTCCTGCAATGCACGAAATTCGCCTGCGCGTTTCACGGGCTGCCGGCGGGGCCGGTACGCAAGCCCATGCGGCCGATGAGCGAAGCGCTCGAGCACGAGATGCGCGACGTGCTGCAAACCGCGAAGGCCGCGCTTCAGGATATCCTGAACGGCCAGGGCGGCGGGCAGTCGCATGTCAGGCTCGTCGACCAGGCCTGAACCCATAGGCGGGGCGCCCGGCGCCCGGTCACTTGCGGCGCAATGACCGATGGCCAAATCACGGCGGCACGCCTATGATCTGCCCAATTCTGCGGCGGAGAGATACGGCATGTGAGCCGCCGCGCCTGGGCTGACCATATTCCAAAAAAGACCTCGATGGACAAACTGACCCACGACACTCCATCGGACCTGCGCGAGTTTCGACCTCCGGCGCCGACCCCGCCCAAGGAACGGCCGTCGCTGCTCAAAATGTTCTGGATGGCCAGGCGCTGCAACCTGTCGATCCTGTTCGAGCGCGGCTACAGCATGAAGCTGGGGCATATCCGGTTCCCCGGCTGGCACCATTACATGGTCAATGAGCCCGGGCTGGCGCGCCGCATTCTGACGGAATCCGCGGAGCGTTTCCCGAAAGGCGAGATGCTGCGCAGCATCATGAAGCCGCTGCTCGGCAACGGCGTGTCGCTCAGCAACGGCGAGGCCTGGAAGCGCCAGCGGCGCATGATCGACCCGGCTTTCGCTCAGGCGCGGCTGCAGAACGTTTTTCCGTTGATGATGGACGCGGTCGATGCGCTGGTCGGCCGGCTCGACGGGTTCGACGACGGGGCGACCTTCCGCGCCGATGTCGAGATGACCCATGCCACCGCCGACATCATCTTCCGCACGATCTTTTCCGTCGCCATGGACCAGCCCGACGCGCGCCGCGTGTTCGATGCCTTCATGCGGTTCCAGGATACCGCGCCGACCATCGGCCTGTGGCGGGCAGCGGGATTCCCGACCTTCCTGTCGCTGCGCCGCTGGCAGGCCGAACGCGCGGCCGGCAGGATCAGGGGCCCGCTCGCCGCGCTGACGCGGGAACGCTACGAGGCGTTCCACCGTGGCGAATGCGACGGGCGCAAGGACATTCTGGCGTCGTTCATCGCCGCCGAGGATCCCGATACCGGGGAACATTTCGATCTTGAGGACCTGATCGACCAGGTCGCGGTCATGTTCCTCGCCGGTCACGAGACCACGGCAAGCGCCTTGTCCTGGACGCTTTATCTTCTGGCCATGCAGCCGCAGGTGCAGGACCGGCTGCATCAGGAAGCGGTCGAGGTTCTCGGCACCCGCAGGCCCGAGTTCGAAGACATCCGCAAGCTCAAATTCACCGCCGACGTGTTCCGCGAGGCCCTGCGGCTCTACCCGCCGGCGGGCTTCCTGGTGCGCCGCTCGGCGGAGACCGAACAGATGCGCGACAAGACGGTGGAGGCGGGATCGACGGTGGTCATTTCGCCCTGGCTGATGCACCGCCACCGGGAGCATTGGGACCGGCCGGACATCTTCGACCCGGACCGGTTCAGGACCCCGAGCGGCAAGGAATCCGCCCGCTGCGCCTTTCTGCCGTTCAGCCTCGGGCCCCGGGTCTGCATCGGCGCCAGTTTCGCCATGCAGGAGGCCAAGCTCGTTCTCGCCACCCTGGTCCGGCGCTACCGGTTCGAGCCGGAGCCCGGCCACACGCCGGTGCCGATCGGCCGTCTGACCATCCGCTCGGAAAACGGCATCCCCCTGCGCATCCGGAAACGGAACCCGCAATAGCGCGCGCCGGGAGTTAGGGTGCGGCACCACCGACCATGACAGATTTCCGCCCGCCCGCACCGGTGCCGCCGAAACAGCGGCCGTCCCTTTGGAGCATGTTCTGGATGGCGCGGCGCTGCACGCTCTCGATCCTGTTCGAGCGCGGCTACAGCATGAAGATGGGGCACATCCGGTTTCCCGGCTGGAACCATTTCATGATCAACGAGCCGAAATGGGTGCGCCACGTACTGGTCGACCACGCGGAGCGGTTCCCCAAGGGCGAGATGCTGTGCGCCATGATGCGGCCGCTGGTCGGAGACGGCATCTTCATCTCAAACGGCGACCTGTGGAAGCGCCAGCGGCGGATGATCGATCCGGCATTCGAACAGACCCGCCTGAAGACGGCCTTTCCGCTGATGATGGACGCGGTCGACGCCATGGTTGCGCGGTTCGATGCGCTGCCGGACGGCGCCCCGCTGCGTGCCGACCTGGAAACCACCCATGTCACGGCCGACGTGATATTCAGGACGATCTTCTCCGAACCGATGGAAAAGGATGCCGCAGGCCGGGTATTCTCCGCGTTCGAGCGGTTCCAGGACGCGGCGCCCAGCATCGGCATGTGGCGGGCGGCCGGGGTGTTGCCATGGTTTTCGCTGCGGCGTCTCAAGGCCGGGCGGGCCGCGCGCGAAATCAGAAACCTGCTGGAACAGCTGATCCGCCGGAGGTTGGCCGCTCCGGCCCGGGACGAAGAACCAGAAGCGCGCGACATCCTGGCGTCCCTGATCGCGGCCCGGGACCCGGACAGCGGCCGGGGCTTCGGGCTCAAGGAACTGGTGGACCAGGTCGCGGTGCTGTTTCTGGCCGGCCACGAGACCACCGCCAGCACGCTTGCCTGGGCGCTCTATCTGGTCGCCATGTGTCCGGAGATCCAGGACCGGCTGCACCGCGAATCCATGGACGTCCTGGGCGACCGGCGGCCGGCCTACTCGGATATCGGACGGCTGAAGCTGACCCGCGACGTGTTCCGCGAGACGCTGCGCCTCTATCCGCCGGCGCCGTTCCTGCCGCGCCGCGCGACCGAGACCGAGCACATCCGCGACAAGGTGGTGCCGCCCGGTTCGGCGGTCGTCATCTCGCCCTGGCTGATCCACCGGCACAGGACCCTGTGGGACCGGCCGGACATATTCGATCCGGACCGGTTCCAGACGGAAGGCGCGAAAGCATCGCTCAGATCCGCCTACCTGCCGTTCGGTCAGGGGCCGCGCGTCTGCGCCGGTGCCGCCTTCGCCATGCAGGAGGCAACGCTGATTCTGGCATGCCTCCTGCGCAGGTTCCGTTTCGAATGCGAGCCCGGGCACACGCCAAGGCCCGTTGGCCGGGTAACCGTGCGTTCCGAAAACGGTGTGGCATTACGTCTGTACTCGCGCTTTAATTGCGCCTGACCGGGCGCCGCTGAAACGAGATCACCGAACTCATGGCCAACTTCGTTGAGACAATGCTGCGCGATCCAGAATCGGCGGTTGACGATCGCGAGCGCCGCCGCCTTGAGAAGCTGCGCAGCTACGACATCCTCGACACTGGGCCGGATGTCCGTTTCGACCGGCTGGTCCGGCTTGCGGCGGACGTGCTCGACATGCCGATCGCCCTGATCAGCTTCATGGACGAAGACCGGGGATGGGGCAAGTCGTGTTACGGCATAGACTTCACCGAGGTTTCGCGCGACGCTTCTTTCTGCACCTACGCGATCGAAGACAACCAGATCATGGAAGTGACCGACGCGACCCAGGATGCCCAGTTCAAGGACAACGCCTTTGTGACCGGTGAGCCCTATCTGCGGTTCTATGCAGGGGCACCGCTGCTGACCGACGACGGTTACAGGATCGGTACGTTCTGTGTCGTCGACCTGAAGCCGCGCAAGCTGAGTGAGGCGGACCGACGGGTCCTGACCTCTCTGGCCGAACTGGCGATGGACGAGCTTGAACTCCACAAGATCGCGCGAACGGCGGTCGCCGACGCCGAAAGCATCAAGGCCAGCGAACGCGGAACCCGGGACGTGCTCGATGCGGTGCCGGCTTTTGTCTGGGTCACCGACGATAGCCGCAGTGCGACGTTTTTCAATCAGGCCTGGCTCAGCTTTACCGGACGCTTGATGGAGCAGGAGCTGGGTGACGGCTGGACCGAGTGCATCCATCCCGACGATCTGGAACGGTGTCTTGAGATTCACGACCGCACGGTCGCGATGCGTGAGGCCTATTCCCTGGAATACCGGCTCCGGCGTTTCGATGGCGAGTATCGCTGGATGATCGAGCACGGCCGGCCGCGCTTCGACGATCACGGCCGGTTCATCGGAATGATCGGAAGCTGCACCGATATCGCCGATCTCAAGACAACCGAGCATGAGCTCGCAGAGCGCACCCGCGAGCTGGATGCGGCGACCCGCCTGGCGAGGTCGCAGGCGGAGAAGGCAATGGCCAGCGAGCTGCGGGTGCAGAAACTGCTCGACGATGCGCCGGCCCTGTTGTGGGTGACCGAACCGGGCAAGGGCGCAACATTCTTCAACAAGCCCTGGCTCGAGCTTACAGGCGTTCCCAAGGAGCAGCAGGTCGGCGAAGGCTGGCGGGATCTGATGCACCCGGACGATGTCGAGCCGATGCGAACCGCCTTCAACAGGTGTTCGGCGAACCAGGAAGTATGGATCGGCGAATACAGGCTGCGCCGGGCAAACGGCGAATATTGCTGGTTCCTGTCGATAGGTAATCCGCGTTTCGATGAAGGCGGCCGGTTCGTCGGCTATCTCGGCAACTGCATCGACTGCACGGCGCTCAAGGTCGCGGAAGCGCATCTCGAACAGCGCACCCACGAACTGGAAAGCTCCAACAGCGCTCTGGACCAGTTCGCCGCCGCGGCGGCTCATGACCTCAAGGCGCCGCTGCGCCATATCAACCAGTATGCCCAGCTGCTGGCGAGCGATTTCGGCGACGGACTGAGCCCGGAAGCTGCGGACTGCGTCGCCCAGATTTCCGCCTCCGCGGTCAGCATGCAGACCATGGTGACCAGCCTGCTCCAGCTTGCGCAGATTCAGATCGGCCGGTCGCAGTGGAGATTCGAGACCTTTAACCTCGCCAAGGCGATCGCCAATGCGCAGAACCAGCTCGGTCATGACGACCTCAAGGTCGAACATGGCGACCTGCCGGACATCACGGGCGCCCAGATCCTGCTAGTTCAGCTGTTTCAGAACCTGCTCGACAACGCCTATAAATACCGCAACGGCAGTGCGGTGGAGGTGGTGATCGACGTGCAGGCCAATGACGGCATGCTCGAAGTCTCCGTGACCGACAACGGGATCGGGATCGCCGCGAAGTATGCCGACATCATCTTCAGCGCGTTCAAGCGGCTGAGGCCGGGGCGCGAAAGCAACGGCGCGGGCATGGGCCTGACCCTGTGCCGGCGCATCGTCGAGCTGCATGGCGGCCGGATCTGGCTCGACACCGGGCATGAGACGGGCAGCCGCTTCTGCTTCAGCCTGCGCGCGCGCCCGATCGACGTTATTGACGATCCGCTGACCGGTGAGCTTTCGGTCACCTGACCTCGTAGACGAACACCTTGTGCAGCACGTCGGGCTCGCCGGCGGGCATGGACCGGATCGCGTCAGTGCGGTCGCGCGGCGTCCAGCGGCCTTCGGCCTCAAGTGCGTCCTGGCGGGCGAGATAGCTGTCGCCGAAGCCTGAATCGACCCGGACCGAGAACACCACGTGTCCGGCCGGGCGTGTCACCCTGATCAGTTCGTCGAAGGCGTCGGCCTGCACGTGGCCTGCGGTCAGGGTGCCGGCGCATACGGTTGCGGCGAAGGCATCGTCATCGAAGTCGAGACGGTCGCCGAGGCGCATTTTCATGAGCGCGTCGTAGATCCCCTTGCGGCGGGCGACCGCGAGCATGCCGTCGGACAGGTCGATGCCGGTCACGCCGCCATAGCCCAGATAGCGCAACCCTTCAGTGATCAGCCCGGTGCCGGCGCCGGCATCGAGGATCGGCGTTTCGGACGGCGCGACATAGCGGCCGAAGAAACCGGAGACGATGGCCGGGATCTTGTAGCCGAAGCTGATGAGATCCGCGTCGTAGTGCTCCGCCCAGACATCGTAGCCTTCGATCAGCTCCGCCTCGGTCGTGGCGGAATAGACTTTGTCGAGCCAGTCGTTTTCCGGGGCCGGCATTGGCACGCTCCAGTGGTTGCATATGCACGCAGTTTATGACCTATCGGATGCCGTCGACAACGAGCTTTGAGAAATGGTGGTTGGCGCCTTCCCAATAGGGCGAGAACCGGCCACCGTCGAAGCCTTGGGACCGGCGCCCTTGCTGCAGCTCCTCGAGGATCCAGATGTCTTCCTCGTTGAGCGATCGCCAGGTCTCGAAGACCTGTTCTCGGGCGGTCTCATGTTGCGCACCGTCGGCGGCGTCGCCGACCAGATAGATGTGGATCTCCTCGCGCGAGACGCCGGCTGAAACCGGGATGACATGAAACACGGCGAACTGATCGGGGAACAGCTCGACCCCCAGAGACGGGAACATGTGAAACCACAGGCCCCGGCGGCGCCACGGCTCGGGCAGTCCCGGATAGTGCGGCAGGCCGGCGCCGCGGCCGGCCTCGAGTTCGGGGAACCGGTATTCGTTGTAGAAGCACAGGCCGTCATGCGCGGTCGGTTCACGGGTGTTCATCGGCGCGAACTTGATCAGGCCCGGGTGGACCGCGAACACGTGGTAGGTCTCGATATAGTTTTCGTAGGCGAGCTTCCAGTTGGCCTTGAGGTCGAAGGACACAGCACCGGCATAGCGCAGCGAAGACAGATCGTAACCCTCCATGCGCTTTGCCATGGGCTTCAGATAATCCTCAAGCGGGGCGGCATCGCCGGACAGGTTGACGAAGATCAGGTCGAGCCACCGGCCGGAGCGCACGGGCTTGAGATCGCGGGCGTCTTCGCCCTGCCAGCCCTGCGCATGCTTGTCCGCACCGTCGAAATGCGGCCGGGCGATCAGCGTGCCGTCGAGATCATAGGTCCAGGAATGATACGGGCAGACCAGGGTCTTGCGCCGCGAACAGGGCGCGCGCACCACCCGGGTGCCGCGGTGCTGGCAGACATTGTGGAACACCCGGACGGCGCCGTCATGGCCGTGCACCAGCACCAGCGGCTGTCCGGCGACGGTTGCCGGGTGGACGTCGCCCGGCTCCGGGATCTGATGGCCATAGCCCGCCAGCATCCAGGTGCGGGCGAACAGACGGTCGTTCTCGAGCCGCAGGAAGGCTTCGCTGGTATAGGCCGGATTGGGCAGGGACAGGGCGGTTTCGATCGGCCGGTCCAGATATGCAAGCGCGTCGGGCCCGAGCAGGGTCCGCAGCTCCTCGGCGGCGGCATCGTCCGTCAGTCCCCCGTTGGTCATGTGCTCGCTCCCGCAGGTGTGCCGAGATTCAATCTCCAGAAGGGTAGTCTAATAGGGAATGAAAAAC
>JBPCWF010000165.1:0-24480 GCA_051009775.1 Hyphomicrobiales bacterium
CCGTCGGCTACGGTCGCGGCGTTGGCCGGGGCGCCGGGAATGCCGAACAAAATGGCGGTCACGGAACCGCCGGTGTAGATGACCGCATGGGCGGACAGGAGAAAGGCGAGGCCCGGCAGCGGATCCATGCCGAAGGTGAAGGGGATCAGCAGGGCGAGCGTGGCGATGCCTGTGACGCCCGGCAGCAGGCCGCCGATCAGCCCGGCCGGCACACCGAGAACGATCGCCAGCAGCACCTGGGCATCGAATGCGTCCGCGAGTCCTGACATCGGATTGCCGGGCGCCTCAGTGGATGCGGCTCAGGATCGCGTTGCGGATCTGGTCCGCCCGCTCCGGCGTCATGTTGCGCAGCATCCGGGCAACGCGCCCGGCCATCTCCTCGCCCGGCGTGTGGTGCAGTGGCCGGCCGATGGTCTGGGCATCCGCCTTGATGACGGGATCGGTGAGGATCCGCTCGAACGCCGCGCGCAGGAAGGCGACCCGCGCGGCATCGATGCCGGGCGGCGCGACATAGGCCCGTCCGACAGTCGTGAAGCCGGCAATCAGCTCGATCCAGCTATGCGCCGATGCGGGCAGTTCCTTGTGCTCCAGAACCGCCGGAACGTCGGGCAGGAGCGGTGAGCGGCTGCCTGCGAGCGTCGCCACCGCGTGCAGTTCCTCGCTGCGCGCGAACTTCCACGCCGACGAACTGGACAGGATGACCGCATCGAGCTCACCGCCGAGGAGCGCCGCCACGGTCTGGCGCGATCCCTTGAAGCCGAGCACGATCCTGGCCTTCAGGCCTATCGCCTCCGACAGCAGGGCGGCGGCCAGGGTCTGCCCGGAGGCCAGGCCGGTGCCGCCCCAGCGCAGGGTTGTGCCGTCCTTCGAACGGCCGAGAAGCGTCGTGAAGTCTTGCCCCGCCGGCACAATGAGCACGCGGCGCTCGCTGATCACGCCGGCGATCCATGCCATCTTCGACAGGTCATAGCGCACGCCTTCCTGCCGCAGAAACTGCGCCAGTGCGCTCGTCGAGCCGTTGGCGAACATCAGAGTCAGGCCGTCCGGTGCCTGGCCCATCAGGCGGTTGAGCGCCAGAATGCCCGATGCGCCCGGCTGGTTGACAACGACGACGGTCGCACCGGTCACCGCCTCGAGATGGGGGGCGAGAAAACGGGCATAGGCGTCGTAACCGCCACCCGCCGCGACGCCGACGACCACGGTGAGCGTCTTGCCCTCGTAGAACTGCGCAGGGGTCTCGGCGGCGGCGGTCCGGACCGACGAGATGCACAGCACGAGCAGGACGGCGCGAAACAGGCGATCTCTTGACACTTCGACGATATCCCCATGTGGCGGGCGCCGTCAGGGTCGATGATTAATGCGTTGCGGGCAACCCCTTTCGCCGGTCACCGGGCGGATGCTGGTTAACAGGACACCCCGGGGCCATCCCCCAAACAAGACAAACCCCGACCCCCACCCCTGGTCCCCCCGCTTCTTATGCTGCCGCTTGCTGGCGGGCAAGTGACCTGACGAACTGCGGCTTTGGTGCGCGCTGTGCCGAAGGCGGTGCGAGGCCTGCTGGAACGAGCCCCGCTGCCGGCATCGGCCGGGCGCACCACGCAACCACTAACCGGGTTTCCGAACTCACGCCACAACGCTTACCGAACTCGCCCCTAGGGCACGTATGCATCACGAACCCACATTACACTTCACTCAACTGACATACGCCGCTGTCAGGTCTAGAACGGCAGCAGAATGTCGAGGAACTGTTGGCCGTAGCGAGGTTGCTGGACGTCTGTAATCTGACCGCGTCCACCGTAGGAGATACGGGCTTCGGCGATCTTCTGGCTGGCGATGGTGTTCTCGGCGCTGATGTCTTCCGGCCGCACGATGCCGGCGACGACGATCTCCCGCACCTCGAAATTGACACGGACTTCCTGGCGGCCTTCGATCACGAGATTGCCGTTGGGCAGGACCTGAGTCACGACGGCCGCAACATCGGTCTTGACTTCCTCCTCCCGGTCAACCGCGCCTGAACCCTGGGTTACGGTTGCGCTGTCGACGTCGATCAGATCTGAGGGATTCGGTGAGTTGGGCAGCACTCTGGCCAAAGAGAGGTTAAATCCGGCAAGCTGATCGATACCCATAGCTTCGTTGGCGGTTCGGGTTCGGCTGGTCGCGTTCTCCAGTTCCGCCTTGTCGTCGATCGTGACGTTGACGGTCAGGATGTCGCCGATGCGGGCGGCGCGCTGATCCTCGAAGAATGCGCGCGCGCCGGAGCGCCACAGCGAGTTGGGCTGATGGACATAGGCGACCGGTTCCGGCATGGGCAGGCGGACGGGCTTGTATCCGGGCTGCTTGGTCGGGTTCTTGATCGCGGACAGCGGTGGCGGTGTGCCGATCGTGGTGACCCTGTCGACCACCGAGCTGCAGCCGGCGAGCCCCATCGCCAACATTGCCACTGCCATCGCGGACACGGTTCTCGCGTTGCGCTTGTTCATGCTTACTTTCCCCATCGACTTGCCACTCATGTTCCCGTTCGCTTCGCGCCCAATGGTCGTCCGGGCCTAGTTTTTCGCCGCCAGCACGCGCGGTGTCGCGCCGATGCTGGAAACAAGGTTCGGTCCGATGACCTTGCCCTGGATCGTGCGTTTCGACTGCACGTTCAAAATCTCGATCAGGTCGCCCAGCGCGCCGGCTTGCAATGCCTTGCCGCGCATGGTCAGCATCAGTCCGGGCGCCTGGTAGCGCACGGTGACCGCGGCGTTCTTGGCGATGATCTTGGGGCGCTCCAGGTCGCGGGCGCGGACCGGCTGATCGGTGCGCAGCGTCCGTTTCGTGGCCATGCCGACGAGGCCGGCGGTGTCCTCGACCGTGGAGCTGTCGATGCGCCGGGTCGGCACTGCTCTGAGCGCGACATCCTCGGCGCGGATGACGCTGCCGCGGCGGATGGTGCGCACGGGCACGGCAATCTCGCGTGCCTCGACCGCGCGGCCGGCATAGGTGTAGCGCCGCGCCGCCGGGTCGCCTGCAGGCGCCGACACGACCGCTGCGAAGCGCCCCGACCTGCGGCTGAAACGGATTTCGGTGACCTCCGCCTCGGGCATCTTGTCGGCGGGCACGTAGAGCGGCTTGGCTTTGCCGGCAAACTGGATCTGGACTGTGACGTCGGTGCCGCGCGTGCTCAGCCGTTCGGCAAGCTCCTTGCCGATCAGTTCGCGGATCTCGTCGCTCGAGATCAGGATGCCGCGCCGCATGATCAGCACGTCGCGCACCCCGTTCGGGTTGTCCCACTGGAGACCGTTGCTCTCCGCGGCCTGGACCAGGCGGCGCGCGCTGATCGAGCCCGACCGGCCGGGTGCGGGGGCGCGAAACACGGTCGTGTCCGCGCTCGTTCCGGCGTTCTCGAACAAGTCGCCGAGCCGTACGTAGTCTCCCGACACCTCGATATTGCTGCGCAGTTCCGGCCGCATCTCAGCCGACAGGTCGGCAGCGAGCGCCATGGAGAAGGCTGCGCACACGAGCGCGATGCTGATCAGGGTTCTCACTGTTTTATCCGCCGCCATAACCGTTATCCTTCGCGCGCTATCTCAGTTGCGATGTTGCCGACATCATCTCGTCGGCGGCCGAGATCACCCGGGCGTTCATCTCGTAGGCCCGCTGGGCGGCGATCAGGTCGGAGATCTCCGAAACCGCGTTGACGTTCGAGTGCTCCAGGAAGTTCTGCAGCACCGAGCCGACCCCGTCGCTGTTCGGCGTACCCGTGGTCGGCGTTCCGCTCGCGGCCGTCTCGAGGAACAGGTTGTCGCCGATCGCTTCGAGGCCGGCCTTGTTGACGAACCTGGCGAGCTCGAGCGTTCCGACTGTCTGCGGCGCGGTCTGTCCGTCGATCGTGACCTGGACCTCGCCGGCCGCGTTGATCGAGATCTGGCGCGCGTTCTGGGGCACCGTGATCGACGGCTCGACCTGGTAGCCTTCCTGGGTGACCAACTGGCCGTTGGCGTCGAGAGCGAAGGCGCCGGACCGGGTATAGGCAGTCTGGCCGCCGGGCAGCTGGACCTGGAAGAAGCCTTCGCCGCGGATCGCGATGTCGAGTTGCTTTTCGGTATTGGTCATGTCGCCCTGGGTCATGATGCGGTAGGTCGAGGCGGTCTTGACGCCGAGGCCGATCTGGATGCCGGAGGGCAGGACCGTGCCGTTTTCCGACGAGCTGGCGCCGACCGGCCGGAGGTTCTGGTACAGAAGGTCCTGGAATTCCGGGCGGATGCGCTTGTAGCCGGTGGTCCGCATGTTGGCGATGTTGTGGGAGATCACTTCCACATTGAGCTGCTGGGCCATCATGCCGGTCGCTGCGATCTGCAAAGCTTTCATCGTGTTGCCTCGTTGGCTGGTGCGGCGTTCACGTCCGCGCGTGTCTCATTCAGGCCCGCAGGTCGGCCAGATCGTTGACCGCCTGCTTTTTGAGGTCGGCCAGACGCTCGATTGACCGCGCCGTGGAAATGTAGGACCGGGTGACCTCGATCATGCGTGCCATTTCGCTGACGGCGACGACGTTGGAGTTCTCGACATAACCCTGCGCGACCCGGGGGTTCTCCATGGTCTGGCCGGGCGCGGTTGAGGAGAACAGATTGCCGCCTTCCTTCTGCAGCTGCCGCAGGTCGTCGAAACTGACGATCTTGAGTTTGCCCTTCTCGCCGGCGCTCGACGAGATCGAGCCGTCGTTGGCGATCGCGAAGTCGGTCTCTTCCGGCGCGAAGGTGATCGGGCCGCCGTCGCCGAGCACCTGATGGCCCTCCGCGGTCACGAGCGTGCCCTCGTTGTTGAGTGTGAAATGTCCGTCGCGGGTGTAGCGTTCGCCGGCCGGGGTCTGGATCGCGAACCAGCCGGAGCCGGTGACGGCGACATCGAGCTTGTTGCCGGTCGAGGTCAGCTGGCCTTCGACGAAGTTGCGGATGACCTTGGCGTCCAGAACGTAGGACACCGATTCCTCCGGTTTGCCCATATCCTGGAACTCGGCCACCGGCATGACGAATTCCTCGAACTTCAGCGTCTCGCCCTTGTATCCGGGCGTGTTGAGGTTGGCCATGTTGTTGGCCACCACGTCCATCTGGTGAGACAGCGCCATCTGTCTCGACAGCCCGATCAAAAGTGCGTTTTCCATGGCCTGCGTTAAGCTTCGTTAATTCCCTCAGGTGCAGCGCCATCCAAATCGATCTGCTCTCCGGTCGTTTGAGAGCGCCCGCCAGCGCTACGCCAAAACACGTTGCATAGGGCGTGCCAAAACAAGAAATCAATAAATTCAAATACTTAGAACTCTGCCCTCATCGAAACCGAAACCGCGCGGCAGGTCTTGCCCGGCAATTGCTGCCGGTGCGCGCGTGTGGCATTTGGCAAGGTTTCGTTAACCGGTTTCACTTTAGATTCCTTAACGCGCGCGTGGGGCGGCTGACAGCCGGTGGGATTGCGCCGCGCCGCCGCATCAGGCATCCGGTTGGAAGGCATCATGGCCGAAGAAGCAGAAAGCGCTGAAGACCAGCAAGACGACGCGCCCGAGGGCGATGACGAGGACGCGGAACCGTCCAAACGCAAACTCCCCGGCAAGAAGCTGGTGCTGTTTGTGGTTCTGCCGGTCGTTCTCCTGCTCGGGATCGGCGGTGCGGTTTTCTTCCTCGATCCGTTCGGCTCTTCGGGCGGCGGGGAAGAGGAGGTCGCGGAGGCGGAACCGCCGAAGCCGGTCCTGTTCTACGAAATGCCGGACATGCTGGTGAACCTGAGCCATCGCGACAAGCGCAATCAGTATCTCAAGCTGAAGGTCGCTCTTGAGATGACCGACGCCGACACGAGAAGCGCGATCGCACCGATGATGCCCAGGATAATGGACATATTCCAGATCTATCTGCGCGAGCTGAGGCGCGAGGATCTGGAGGGCTCCGCCGGGGTTTACCGGCTCAAGGAAGAATTGCTGCGGCGCATAAACCTGGTGCTGTCGCCGCGCAAGATCGACCGGATTCTGTTCAAGGAAATGATCGTACAATAGAGCAACACGCAAGGGGCGACGATGGCTGACGACGAAGAACAAGAGGCCGGCCAAGGGGAGGCCGAGCAAGGCGGCGCGGGCGAATCAGAGAATCTCGATGCCGAATGGGGCGCCGCGCTCGAGGAGCAGGGCGACGGTGCCGGCGAGGATCTGGACGCCGCCTGGGGCGCGGCGCTCGAAGAGCAGGGCGCCGGCGGCGACGGCGGCGACTGGGACGGCATGATGGAGGGCGACAGTATCGGGTCGTTCGATCGCGGCTCCGCTGACCGCATCCTTTCCCAGGACGAAATCGACTCCCTCCTCGGCTTTTCGCTCGACGACGACAATCTCCAGGACGGCGGGATCAGGGCGATCATCAATTCGGCCCTGGTGTCCTATGAACGCCTGCCGATGCTGGAGATCGTGTTCGACCGGCTGGTCCGGCTGATGACCACCAGCCTGCGCAATTTCACTTCCGACAATGTCGAGGTCAGCCTCGACAATATCTCATCGATCCGGTTCGGCGACTATCTGAACTCGATCCCGCTGCCGGCCATCCTGGCCGTGTTCAAGGCCGAGGAATGGGACAATTACGGCCTGTTCACCGTTGAGTCGAACCTGATCTATTCGATCGTCGATGTGCTGCTCGGCGGCCGTCAGGGGTCGAGCGCGCTCAGGGTCGAGGGACGCCCCTACACGACCATCGAAACCGGCCTCGTTGAGCGCATGATCGAGGTCGTGCTGGCCGACGCGCAGGCCGCGTTCGAACCGCTCTCTCCGGTCACCTTCAAGATCGACCGGGTCGAGACCAATCCGCGTTTCGCCGCGATTTCGCGCAGCGCCAACGCCGCGATCCTGGTCAAGCTCCGGATCGACATGGAAGACCGAGGCGGCATGATCGAACTGCTGCTGCCCTATGCAACCCTGGAGCCGATCCGCGAACTGCTGCTGCAGATGTTCATGGGTGAGAAGTTCGGCCGCGACGCAATCTGGGAGAGCCACCTGGCGTCCGAATTGTGGTCGACCGAACTGCAGCTTGACGCGGTGCTCGATGAGCTGGAGATCCCGCTGAGCAAGGCGATGAAGCTCGAGGTCGGCCAGACGCTCATGCTGAACGCCAAGAAGAATGCGAAGATCGATTTGCGCTGCGGCGGCATCCCCCTGGTCAAGGGCCATATGGGCCGGCTCGGCGACAGCATCGCGGTGCAGATCGCCGACACCATACCCAAAGGGCGCAATACCCATCTGTTCCCGAAAGAAGACGAACCCAACCAGGCGGTCGCGCTGTGACACAGTTTACTCCTGGTCTGATCATTGAAATCCTGCTTGTCCTGCTGCTCCTGCTGACGGTCGGTTACTGCATGACGCTCAATCGGCGTCTCGGCAAACTGCGCACGTCGCAGAGTGAGTTGCGCCAGATCGTGTTTGAGCTGGGCGCCGCGACGCAGACCGCCGAGAGCGCCATTCGCGGCCTCAAGGTGACCACCGACGAGGCGGAGTCGAGACTATCGGACAGTTTGCATAAGGCGCAGCTCATGGCCCGTGAACTGACCACGCTGATCGACGGCAGTTCGAGGCCCGCCATACCGGTACCGGCCGCAGCACAGCCGGCCGCACCGGAGCCGGTCGCGCCAAAGCCGGTCGCACCGCCGCCGGTTGCTGTGCCGCAGCCGGTCGTGCAACAGCCGGTTGCCGTGCCGCCGCCCGCGGTCCGCCAGGAGGCCGCCGCCCAGGCGCGGGATACCTGGCGTCAGCAAACGCTGTCGAAACTGAAGAACGTCGGCTGACACTGGCCGAAAGCAAGGAGCCCGCATAAAAATGCACAACGCTTCTCCCATGCGACTGCTGCCGGTGGTCATGGTCGCCATTGCGGTGGTGATCGTCTTCAAACTGGCAAACCATTTCGTTGTCGAAGACAACCAGGTCTCGCCGATCGGCACCGCGATCGCTCAGGAGCCGGCCGAAGCGGAACCGCCGGCCGCGGCCGGAGATGCGGATGCCGAGGCCGAAACGGATGCCGACGCGGTCGCCGAGGAGGAGACGCTCGATCCCGAAGCGACCGGTCAGGTCGCCGACAGCGACGGACAGGGCACGCCGGCGGACACGTCGTCGGAGGCGATGCAGATCTCGGCGGCGGAGCGGCAGGTTCTGGAAAGCCTGCTGTCGCGGCGCAAGATGCTGGACGAGCGCGAGCGGGCGCTGCAACTGCGTGAGAAACTGCTCGAGGCGGCCGAGAAGCGGGTCGAGCAGAGGGTTGCCGAGCTCAAGACCATCGAGCAGCGCATCGAGAAATCGTTCGGCAAGCAGGAGGAATCGCGCAAGGAGCAGCTGGGAAACCTGGTTTCCATGTACGCCAACATGAAGCCGAAGGATGCCGCGCGCATATTCGACAAACTGGACATGACCGTGCTGATCAGCGTGGTCGAGCAGATGAACAACCGGAAGATGGCTCCGATCCTGGCGCGCATGGATTCCAAGGTCGCCCAGCGGCTGACCGTTCATCTGGCGAAACGCGCCGCCGAGCGTGCCGGCCAATAGGCCGGGCGTGTTTTATGACCGACCGAACGCATTCGGTCGAAAAAACCGCTGAAATACAAGCAATTGGACCCGACTCCTTAACAGGCCGTTAACTGCCGGGCGGATAGCATCGGCATCCAGAAATTGAACCGTTCGGGAACGATTGGTTTGCCTGTCCGACGCACCAGTGAAGGCGCTACGTGGGCCCGGCGCGCGGTATACAGCGCGTGGCTGGCCGTGGCCGCTTTTTGCCTGGTCGCGACCCTTGCCGGCCGGCCGGCGCAGGCGGCGATGGAAGCCAAGATCGTCGCGACCACCGAGACCGACGGCTATGCGCGCCTGGTCCTGACATTTCCGAAGCTGCCGAAAGACAAGGTCGCCGTGGTTAGCGGCGTGCTTGTGGTGGAATTCGATCGGCCGATCGAGTTCGTCCTCGGCGAAGCCAATATCAAATCGCCGGACTTCATCGTTGTCGGACGCTCCGATCCGGACCGCAGGGCGTTGCGTTTCGCTCTGGCGCAGAACATCCGGGTCAACACCATGGAGGCGGCCGCACAGCTTTACATCGACCTGATGCCTGCGAGCTGGCGCGGCGTGGCGCCGGGGTTGCCGCCGGAGGTCGTGGCCGAACTGGCGCGCCGGGCGGAAGAAGCCGAACGGGCGGCGGACATCGAGGCCCGGCGCCTGGCGCTGCAAAAGAGCAAATACAAGCTCCGCATCCGGGTCGGCCAGCAGCCGACGTTCAGCCGTGTCGTGTTCGACTGGGGCACCAAGGTCGGGGTCGAACTGACCCGCAAGGGCAACCGGATCATCGTCGCATTCGATCAGTTCGCCAAGCCGCCTATGGAGCGGTTCAAGGTCGATCCGCCCCGGTTCATCAAGTCGGCCAAGCCGGCGATCGGCAAGGAAGGCCTGCAGATAGAGCTGGTTATCGACGAGGAGAGCGACGTCAGGGGGTTTCGCGAGGAGAACACCTATGTTCTCGACGTGACGGCGCCGCCGGGTATCGTCGCGGACGACAACAAGCCCGTTGCGGGCGGCCCCGGCGACGAAAACGAGCCTGGCGCATCGGCCCGTGAAGTGGTGGAGTTCAAGCACGACACCACCGAGAAGCCGCAGCCGCGCGCGCCCGAAAAACCCGATGCTTCCAGTGTCGCCAAGCCCAAGTCACCGGCCGGAACGCCGAAGCCCGTGGCCAGTGCCGCGCCGCCGAAGGCCGAGCCCAAGGCGCCTGTTGCAAAGACCGCCAATGCCGCGCCCGGCGTGGAGGTCGCCGCGCAGTCGCCGGCCGCCACCGCGAAGCCGAAGCCCGCGGATGACCCGGGCGAAGAGCTTCCGCCGACCGTCATCGTCAGCGAGTTTTATCTGAACTCCGACGCTACGGATCTGGCTGGTGCGCCACCCGAAAAGGCGATCGCCCGGGACGACGACCCGGACGCACCTTCCGATAGTGCCGTGGTGACCGCCGACATGGTGCCCGAGCCGGAACCGGACGCCGGGTCCGAAGCGGAGCCTGAGACGGATGTCGCGGAGGCCGCAGCCGATGACGCGCCCGACGGCGCCGTCAAGGCCCGGATAAAACGTTCCGGCAAGACCGTCCGCCTGACGTTTCCGTTTGCCAGGCGGGTGGCTTCGGCGGTCTTCCGCCGGTCCGACAAGCTGTGGCTCGTGTTCGACAGCGACCAGCCGATCGATATGAGCGCCCTGAAACCAAACCGGAAGAACTACATCCGCAAGGTCGAACAGGTGCTGTCCGGCACCACCCGGATTATCCGCTTCCATCTGGACGATCTGGCACTTGCATCGGCGTCGACCGAGGGCAAGAGCTGGGTTCTGACATTGGGCACCATGGTGGTGACGCCGTCGGCTCCGGTGTCGCTGAAACGAGGGTTCAGAACCGACGGACGGGCCAAGATCTCAATCCGCTTCCAGGAGGCGGCTGAGGTCCATCAGATCAAGGATCCGGAGATCGGCGACAAGATCCTGGTGGCGACCGGCTACGGCCCGCAGCGCGGCATGCTGAAGGCGCAGGATTTCGTCGAGTTCTCGGTGCTGAAGTCCGCGCACGGGATTGCCATCAGGCCGCTTGCCGACGATCTGCGCGTCAGACTGAGCGGCGACGACATCCTGATCACCCGGTCCGGCGGACTGACGCTGTCGTCAAGCCGTGTCAGCCAGCTCGAAGACGACAGCGTCGCTTTGACCGACACGGTGAGACCGGGCTTCGTCGATCATGCGCAATGGTCGCCAGGTGGTCCCGATGAGTTTGTCGCCCGCACCTACCAGTTGGAGCGCACCATCACGAACCTCGATCCGTCCCAGGCGCTCGGGGCCCGGCTTGGTCTTGTCCGGCTGTTCCTCGCAAACGGCCTGGGACCGGAAGCGATCGGTCAGCTGGCGCTGATTTCGGAAGCGGACCCCGAGCTCAAATCCGAACCTGCGCTCGCCGCCCTGCGCGGCATCGCCAATGTGCTGATGCACAGGCCGAAGGAGGCACGCAAGGATCTGGCGTCCTATGGTTTGAAGGACGATCCCCATTCCGCCTTGTGGCGCGGCATCGTGGAAAGCCAGGAAGAGCGATGGCGTCTGGCGGTGGACGCCTTCCAGTTCGGCGAGCGCGCGATCACCGATTACCCGCCGCTCGAGCAGCTGCGGTTCCGTCTCGCGGCCATGCGGGCAGGGATCGAGCTCAACGATTTCTCAACCGCGGATTTCCATTTCAAGCTCATACCCAACATCGAATTCAAGCCGGAGGTGCAGGCGGAGATAAATGTGCTGCACGGCCGTTTGCTCGACGGCCTCGGCCGCTCGATCGAGGCTTACGATCTGCTTGAAACGACGCTCAACAGCGGCGACCCCAGGGTCGACGCCGAGGCCATGTTCTACCACACCCTGCTCGGCAGCCGGCTCAAGAAGCTCAGCACGGAAGAGACCCAGGCGCGGCTCGAGACCCTGGCGGCGATCTGGCGCGGCGACGTGCTGGAGCTCAACACGCTGCGCCGTCTTGCAAGCATCTATGTCGACCACAAGGACTACCGGCGCGCGCTCGAAGTGATGAAGATCGCGGTCAGGAACTACCCCAAGGCGGAGCTGTCGCAGGACATTCACAATGACATGGTGGCTCTGTTCGAGAAGCTGTATCTGCGCGACAAGGCCGACGAGCTGAAGCCGGTCGACGCCCTGGCGCTCTACTACCAGTACCGCGAACTGACGCCGGTGGGCCGCCATGGCGACGAGATGATCCGCAAACTGGCCGACCGGCTGATCTCAGTCGATCTCCTGGATCAGGCCATCGAGATCCTTGACCACCAGGTCGACAAACGGCTGATCGGCGCGGCGCGGGCGCAGGTCGCGGCCAAGCTCGCCATGGTGCATCTGATGAACCGCAAACCGGCACGGGCGCTGCAGGTCGTCCGCCGCACCCGGCAGGCGGTGCTGCCGCAGCATATCCGCAGCCAGCGCCGGCTGATCGAAGCCCGGGCGCTTTCGGAACTCAACCGCACCGATGCCGCGGTCGACCTCCTGGCCAATGTGGACGGCGAGGAAGCGGTCAGGATGCGCGCGGAGGCCTACTGGCGCGGCGAGCGCTGGCAAAACGCGGGCGAGACCTTCGAGCGCGTGCTGGGCGAGGCCGCGCAGGGTAAGGAGCAACTGTCGGGCCTGCAACGTATCGACGTGCTGCGCGCGGCGATATCCTACGTGCTGGCCGATGACGAGATCGGGCTGGACCGGTTGCGCGGCAAGTTCGAGAAGAAGATGTCGGGCACGCCCGACGAAGAAGCGTTCGTCGTGGTCACCCGGCCGCTCGACCGCAACGCCATCGCGTTCCGCAATCTGGCGCGCGAGATCGCCTCGATCGACACACTGGAGGCTTTCCTGAAGAAGTTCCGCACGACCTTCGACGTGCCCGGCACCGGCGCGGACGCTTCGCTTCAACAACAGCGACAGTGACGCCAGACAGCCGGGAATTCTAATCCTCGCACGGCCAGGACGCCGGGCGCGCCATGCCGGAGGGGAGAACCGTTGCGGTGTCGCCGCAGGCGAGCTCAAGCTGCGACGCATTGAGACCGGTCGTCCCGGACAGATCGACGCCTTCGATCCGCATCAGATAGGTGTAGGCGCCGGAGAAGTCCGCCCCGTCGAGCGTGCTGCCGACGAAGGTCGCCCGCGAGACGTTGGCATATTTGAAGCTGGCGCCTTTGAGGGTTGCGTCCATCATGACGGCGCGTGCCAGCTCCGCCTTGGTGAAATTCGCGCCGGTCAGATCCGCTTCCGGAAAGCGCGCCCGCAAGAACTCCACTTTGGAAAAGTTCGCGTTGGCGGCCTTGACCCGCTTGAGCGTGGCTCTGATGCCCTGGGCACGGGTGAAGTTCGCGTTCTCCAGCTGGGCGTCATCCAGTGTGGCGCGCGACAGGTCCGCTTTGACGAACCCGGTTCCGGTAAGCATCGCTCCGGTGAGATTGGACCTGCGCAGGACCGCCCAGCCCATCTGTGCCCCGTTCAGGTCCGCCTTCGTGAAATCGGCACCGAGCAGTTCCGCGTTCAGGAACTTGGATTTCGACGCCTTGACATTGCCGAACAGCGTGTTGAGGCCGCGCACCCGGCTCAGATCCGCCTCTTGAAGATCTGCGCCCCTGAGACTGGAGCCGGACAAGTTGGCATCTGTCAGATCCGCCTTGGCCAGCACCGTTTTGGTCAGGTCCGTGGCGCTCAGATTGGCACCGGCCAGCCGGCTTCCGGTGAGGTCGGTGCCGACGATCATCTTGCGCGACTTGTTGCACTTGGACCAGTCGACCCCCGGACTGGGAGAGTCGCCGCAGGATGCCGCGAGATCGGGCGCGCCAAGCGCCAGAAACAAGGTGGTGAGCAGTGAAATCCTGAAACCGGGACCGCGCAAGATCGCCATAGTCCTCCCCAACGCATACTGGATTCGTTTCGACACGGAGAAACGGCGGGTAAGAGATCATAGCCGCGTTCCGGCGGTCAAGTCGTATCTGGCCTGGCGGGTGCCGGTCGGTGAAAGCGCGGGCCGACCGATGACGGCACGGCCACAACCATAACGGCCCTAGCCGCCACCGAAACTCTTGATCAGGGAGCCCGTGACCAGCGCCCAGCCGTCGACCAGGACGAAGAACACCAGTTTGAAGGGCAGGGAGATGATGATCGGCGGCAGCATCATCATGCCCATGGACATGAGCACCGAGGCGACCACCATGTCGATGATGATGAACGGCACGAACAGGAGGAAGCCGATCTCGAAGGCGCGTCTGAGCTCGGAGATCATGAAGGCGGGGACCAGCACGGTCAGCGGAACGTCCTTGGCTTCTTCCGGCTGTTCTGTCTGAGCCAGGTCGACGAACATCGTCAGGTCCTTTTCGCGGACATGCGACATCATGAAGCCGTGGAACGGCTGGGACGCCCGTTCGAAGGCTTCGTCCAGCTCGATCTCCTCGTTGACCAGCGGCGTGATGCCGGCGTCATAGGCCTTGGTGAACACCGGCGCCATGACGAAGGCGCTGAGGAACAGGGCGAGCGAGATGATCACCGCATTGGGTGGCGACTGCTGCACTCCCATTGCGGTGCGCAGCAGCGACAGCACCACGACAATACGGGTGAACGAGGTCACCATCACCAGGATCGACGGCGCGAGGCTGAGGATCGTGATCAGCGCGATGATCTGTATCGCGCGCTCGGTGATCCCGGAACCCTGGTCCAGGTTGATCGAAATATCCTGCCCATAGACCGGTCCCGCGGCCACCCAGATCAGGGCGGCGAGGAGGACGGTTGAGGCTGTGGTGCAGAATTTTCGTGATGGGTAAGCCCAATCGGGCGTCATCTATCCTCCCCCGGGCGCACGTTGAGATTTGCGGGCTCCGGCGGAGGTCCATCCTGTTGTGACACGTCCCCTGGTTCTTCCGGTGCCGACATGCCGTTCGGCTGCGCGCTCTGCGCGATATGCCGCTCGGGCGGTCGGACCGGTCCCGGCTCTTCGGCCGGTTGATGTCTGTCGCCTCTGCCTTGAGGCGACAAATCGCTGCGTTCGGCGAAACGGCGCTGCGCTTCGCGGAACCTGCCCTCGGACGGCGGCCATGGCCGGCCTTGAGGCGCAGGCCGTAACGGTTCCTGCGGCCGCCTCGGGGCCATTTCGGGATAATGGCGTGGGTCTTCAGTGTGCTTCGGAGGCCGGTTCGGACCGACGACCTGCGCTTCCATTGCGCGCACCGGACCTTCCGGTCCCGGGCCGAGCGGTTCGGGTCCGCGGACCGGCCCGTCGGGACCGGCTGCCGCCGGCTCTATCCGGCGAACCGGTTCGTCCGGCAGCGGCGCGGGCGCTTCGACGTGTATTACGGGTTCCTGCGGCACGGGCACGGGCGGTTCGGCGCGGCGCACCGGTTCATCGGGATGAGGCAGAGGCTTTTCCGGCGGTTGCGCTGGCGGCTCGGCGGCCTCGACGGGTTTGCGTTCGGGCGCCTTTTCAGGCGGTGGCGATGCCACGGTCTTGTGTTGCGATGCGTCGCGCTCGGCGGCGCGCAGGGCGAGTTCCGGGATGACGCCACCGCGGACCGGCTCGCCGGTTCCGGCCGCCAGGCTCGGTTCGCGCCGGGAGATGTTGGTCTCGACCACGACGTCCTGCGGACCGCCGATCATGACCAGATGCTCGACCTGATCGCGGCGCACGAGAACCAGCCGCCGGCGCTTGTCTACGACCGCGGCTTCGACAATGCCGAGGCGGTTGCCCCGGCGGCCTTTGCCGCCCCCGAAACCAACCTTTTGCAGCACCCAGAACAGGATGCCGATAAGCGCCAGAACAAAAATCAGCGCTGCCCCAAACTGCCAATACTGTTCCAGTTGTTCCATCGGCCTCTGTCCTGTACCACCGCCCCGCCATGATGGTCCGGTAGGCACAATTTGCCCACCGCATCACTAACGAATGGTTAACCGCCGCAGAAATCCGCGCGTTCCATGGTTAACGCAATCTTACCCCAGTTAATGAACTTTTTACCAATATTTCATCACACTGGCGCCAACGCTGGATGGCGGGACAGATTGTGGCGGAGCGGTCCCAGAAGGGATCGCAAACGGCACGCGCTCAGACGGAGTCGTCATGTCTCTGACCGATCTTCCGGTGCTCGATGCCTTGCGTACGAAAATGAAATGGCACCAGACCCGCCAACGTGTTCTGGCGGAAAACGTCGCCAACGCGGATTCGCCCGACTATCGGGCACGCGAGCTCAAACCCCCGGAATTCACTTCAATGCTGCGGGCGCAGGCGCCGGGCGTCGTCTCGACGCGGGTGACCGATGCGCAGCACATCGAGGTCGCCGGGCGCGGCGACGGTCCGCCGCGGTTCCGCACCGACCAACAGGACAATTTCGAAACCACGCCGTCGGGCAATTCGGTCGTGCTGGAAGAGCAGATGATGAAAGTGGCGGCGAATCAGATGGACTACCAGGCCGCCACGACACTCTATTCCAAGTCGATCAACCTGCTGCGCATGGCGCTCGGGCAAGGCGCCCGATAGGGCAGAGGGCCCGCCGACCGGGCTCCTAGAGAGGTAACATAATGGATCTCGTCAAATCGATCATGATCGCGGCGTCGGCGCTCAAGGCACAGAGCGGCCGCATGCGCGTGATTTCCGAAAACCTGGCGAATGCCCAGTCGACCGCGACAACAGCGACAGGCGATCCCTACCGGCGCAAGATGGTGACGTTCGACAATGTCTACAACCGGGAACTGGGCGCCTATGAGGTGCGTGCCGGGGACATCAAGTTCGACCGCACCGACTTCGGCCAGAAATACGAGCCGGGCCATCCGGCCGCGAACACCGCCGGCTACGTCAAGACGCCCAACGTCAATCCGCTGGTCGAGATGATGGACATGCGCCAGGCCCAGCTCAGCTATGAGGCCAATCTGAACGTGGTGCGCTCGGCGCGGACCATGGCGGCGCGCACCCTCGACATTCTGCGCGCTTAAGGGGGATTGAACGATGACCATACCCGCATCCGCCGCCGCAAACGCCTATGCCGCCGCGGCGAAGGCCGTAAGCGGCGCCGCCAGTGCAACGCCGGTCAAGGCGACGCCGCAGGACACCGGCTTCGGCGACGCGCTGAAGGAGGCCATGAACTCGGTCATGCAGGTCGGCCAGAAGGCCGATCAGGCGGCCATGGCCCAGGCGACCGGCAAGGCCGACATCGTCGATGTGGTGACCGCGGTGGCGGAAACCGAGCTTGCCGTGCAGACCCTGGTCAGCGTCCGCGACCGGGTGATCTCGGCCTATCAGGAAGTCATGCGCATGCCGATCTAGGGCAGCGCGCTCTCAAGGGGGACGTGAACATGTCGGGAGCCGAAGTGCTCGATATTGCCCGCGACGGCATCTGGACACTGCTCAAGATGGCCGGACCGCTGATGGTCGCGGGGCTGGCGATCGGTGTCGCCATCGCATTGGTGCAGGCGCTGACGCAGATCCAGGAAATGACCCTGGTGTTCGTGCCCAAGATCCTGGTCATTTTCGTCACCATGCTGATCATGCTGCCGTTCATGGCCCAGGTCATGGAGAGCTACATGATGCGCATCATGGATCACGTGGTGAGCGGATGACGCCGCCGGTCCCCTGTCCGCCGGGCCGGACCGCGTCCGCATGACCA
The DNA here is from genome assembly GCA_051009775.1 of Hyphomicrobiales bacterium. Taxonomy (GTDB): domain Bacteria; phylum Pseudomonadota; class Alphaproteobacteria; order Rhizobiales; family JAJFHB01; genus JBPCWF01. Next base: position 17,158 of record JBPCWF010000165.1, read on the forward strand.
TCACCGTCAACCCGCAAACCGCATTTGTGTTCGTCCTGATCTTCGCCCGCATGGGCTCGATGATCATGGCCATGCCGGCGCTCGGCGACGGCCATGTGCCGAGCCGCATCCGGCTGGTGTTCGCTCTGGTGCTGACACTGGTCATGATGCCGCTGGTGCGCGACGCCTATGACGCGGTCCCGGTCAGCGTCGGTGCGGTCATGGTCGTTATGCTCGGCGAGATCGTGATCGGTGTGTTCATCGGCCTGTCGGCCAGGCTCCTGACCGGCGCGATCCATGTCGCCGGCACGGCCATCGCATTCCAGTCCGGGCTTGCCTTCGCGCAGAACGTCGACCCGACCCAGGGCACGCAGGGCGCGATCGTCGGCACGTTCATGGCGCTGCTCGCGACCACGCTGATCTTCGCGCTCGATCTTCACTACTTGCTGCTCGCCGCCGTGCGCGACAGTTACGACCTGTTCAAGCCGGGGGTCGCGCTGCCGTTCGGGGATTTCGGCCGCACGGCGGTGCATATCGTTTCCAGCGCGTTCAAGGTCGGCATTCAACTGGCCGCGCCGTTCCTGGTCTTCGGGCTCGTGTTCTATATGGGGCTCGGCGTGCTGTCCCGGCTCATGCCGCAGCTCCAGGTGTTTTTCCTGGCGATGCCGGCCAACATCATGTTCGGCTTTCTGCTGCTCATGCTGCTGCTCAGCTCCATGATGCTGTGGTATCTGGACTATTTCGCCCAGACCATGGCGCAGTTCCTCAGATAGACCGGTGAGCTGACGGCACCATGGCCGAGAACCAGACCGAAGATACCGAAAAGACAGAAGAGCCGACCCAGAAACGGCTCGAGGACGCCCATAAGAAAGGCGACGTGCCGAAGAGCCAGGAGGTCAACACCTGGTTCGTGATCCTCGGTGCGACCTTGCTCGTCGCGTTCTTCTCCAAGGATATGGCGACCAGCCTTTCCGCGGTTTTCCGAGCGTTCCTGGAAGGGGTGCACGAAATGCCAACGGACGGCGGGAACCTGCGCGTGATGCTGCGCAATATCGGCGGCGTCGTGCTCGGCGCGCTCGCCCTGCCGTTCCTGCTTTTGATGCTGTTCGCGATCGCTGGCAACGTGGTCCAGCACAAGCCGCTGCTGACCACCGAACAGATCAAGCCCAAGCTCAGCAAGATCTCGCCGGTGTCCGGCTGGAAGCGCCTGTTCTCCGCCACCAGCCTGGTCAACTTCGCCAAAGGCATCGCCAAGTTCGTGATCGTCTGCGTCATCATGTTCTTCATCGCCTGGCCCGAGCGTGACAGGCTGGATCTCCTGATCTCGGCCGAGATCGGGTCGCTGCTCGTGATCGTGCAGGAGCTGGCGATCAAGATGCTCGGCGGGGTGATCGCGATCCTCACCGTGATCGCCGCGCTCGATCTCATGTATCAGCGCCACCAGTGGCATCAGAAACAGCGCATGTCCATGAAAGAGGTGCGCGACGAGCACAAGCAGATGGAGGGCGATCCCGTGGTCAAGGCCAAGCTCCGGCAGGTCCGTATGGAGCGCGGCCGCAGACGCATGATGGCGGCGGTGCCGGAGGCGACCGTGGTGGTGACCAACCCGACCCACTTCGCGGTCGCGCTTAAGTACGAGCCGGGCATGGCCGCGCCGCTCTGCGTCGCCAAGGGCTCGGACAATCTGGCGCTGAACATCAGGAAGGTGGCCGAAGAGCACGACATCCCGATTGTCGAGAACCCGCCGCTGGCGCGCGGCCTCCACGCGACCGTCGAGATCGACGATGAGATCCCGCCGGAACACTACAAGGCGGTGGCCCAGGTGATCAGCTACGTCATGCGCCTGTCGCCGCGGGGGACAAGGCGTCGGGCAAACGCGACCTGAACCGGGATTTCGAGTATGTTCGTCACGTCGAATCACTTGCGCTAAAGAAGTCACGGTCATGACAACAGGTGGACAAACGTGAGCGTCGACCACGATCATATCGAGATGTTCCCGGACAAGCCCTCCCAGCGCGGCAATCTGGTTCTGGCGATCTTCCTTGCGGTCCTGCTCGCGATCACCGCCGGCGCGTTCGCCTGGTCGGCGCGCAGCCTGACCCCGCCATGGGTGCTGTTTCTGCTCGCCGCCTTCGCCGTGCTCGGCCTGGTCGCCCTGTTCGGCATCGTCGCCGGTTTCGTTCAGCTCGGCTGGCGGCGCCGGGAAGACGCGTTCTACGAGGCCATGTTCGACGCCATTCCGGAAGCCTGCGCGGTGACCGACAAGCGCGGCCGCGTGGTGTTCGCCAACCGGGCGTATCAGGCGCTCGCCGGGCGCGGCGACGGCGGGCGGGTCCAGGCGATCGAAAATCTCTATGCCGGCTACCCGAACATCGCCGACAACATCTACCGCCTGTCGCAGGCCGCACGCGATGGCAAGGCGGCGCGCGAGGAACTGCGGCTGATGCCCGACAGCTCCGCGCCCGGCGCCTATGCCGGCGCGACCGCCTGGATCAGAATCCAGGTCCGTCCGATCGCGCAGGACGGGACCGCCCCGCGCACCCTGTGGCGGGTCCATGACGTCTCCAGCGAACGGACCGAGCAGGAAGCGGCGTTCCAGCAGCTTCAGCACATCATCGACTATCTCGACCATTCGCCGGCCGGTTTCTTCTCCGCGGACGCCTCCGGCCAGATCCAGTACATCAACGCCACGCTCGCGGACTGGCTCGGTCTTGATCTGACCAAGACCACCGGCGGCCTGCTCAAACTCACCGATATTCTCCATGAGGACGGCGCGCGGCTCTTGAGCTCGCTCGAGGCCAAACCCGGCGGATCGCAGATCGAAACCTTCGACCTCGACTTCGTCTCCGGCGAGGGCAAGGTGGTGCCCGCGCGTGTGCTGCACCGGGTGTCGTTCGACGCCGAGGGCAATCAGGGCGCGTCGCGCTCCATGGTGCTCAACCGGGCGCCCGGTACCGACGAAGCAGAAGACCTGCGCGCGGCGGAGGTGCGTTTCGCCCGGTTCTTCAACAATGCGCCGATCGGCATTGCGATCATCTCCAAGGACGGCACCATCCGGCGCGCCAACGGCGCCTTCTCCCGGGTTGTCGGCCAGGCGGCGGCGCGCGACAAACAGGTGCTGGACCTGATCAACGAGGATGCCCGGCACCTGGTCCAGAAATCGATCGAGGCCGCCTGGGAGGGCCGTATCGGGGTGCCGCCGGTCGAGGTCGCGTTTTCCGAGGACGGCGCGCGCAGCGGCCAGTTCTATGCCAGCCGGGTCGAGGACGAGAGCGAGGGCGGGCCCGGACTGATCGTCTATGCCATCGACACCACGGCGCACAAAACGCTCGAGGCCCAGTTCGCCCAGAGCCAGAAGATGCAGGCGGTCGGCCAGCTTGCCGGCGGCGTCGCCCACGACTTCAACAATGTGCTGACCGCGGTGATCGGTTTCTCGGATCTTCTGCTGGCGCGCCACCCGCCGACCGATCCGTCGTTCCAGGACATCATGAACATCAAGCAGAACGCCAACCGGGCCGCCAATCTGGTGCGCCAGTTGCTCGCGTTCTCGCGCCGCCAGACGCTCAGGCCCGAGGTCATGCTGCTGACCGAGATCCTGGCCGATCTGGGCAATCTGCTCGGACGGCTGCTCGGCGAGAAGATCGAACTCAAGGTGATCCATGGCCGCGGCCTTTGGCACGTCAAGGTCGACCTCAACCAGTTCGAACAGGTCATCATCAATCTGGCGGTCAATGCGCGCGACGCCATGCCCGACGGCGGCACGCTGACCGTGCGCACCTCGAACGTCACCGCGGAGGAGGCCAGGTCGGTCGACGCCAAGGTCATGCCCGCGGCCGAATATGTCCTGTGTCAGGTGGTCGACACCGGCACCGGCATGCCGAAGGAAGTGCTGGAAAAGATTTACGAGCCGTTCTTCTCGACCAAGGAGGTCGGCAAGGGCACCGGGCTCGGGCTGTCCACGGTCTACGGCATCGTCAAGCAGACCGGCGGCTACATCTTCGCCGACAGCGAACTCGGCAAGGGCACCACCTTCTCGATCTACCTGCCGCGCCATGTGGCGCAGCCCGAGGACGTGGCGGCATCCGCCAAGGCGGAAGAGAAGGTCGAGGCCAAGCCCACCGACCTCACCGGCAAGGGCACGGTGCTCCTGGTCGAGGACGAAGAGCCGGTCCGGGTGTTCGCCTCGCGCGCGCTGCAGTCGCGCGGCTACACCGTGCTGGTCGCCGAAAGCGGCGAGGCGGCGCTCAGGGTGATCGAGGCCCATGACGGCGACCTCGACCTGGTGATCTCCGACGTGGTGATGCCCGAGATGGACGGGCCGACCCTGCTCAAGGAGCTCAGGAGGCGCGGCATCGACACCAAGATCGTGTTCATCTCCGGCTATGCCGAGGATGCGTTCAAGCGCAACCTGGAGGAAGACGAGAAGTTCGCCTTCCTGCCCAAACCGTTCAGCCTCAAGCAACTGGCCGAGACGGTGAAGCAGGTGCTCGACGAGTAGGCGCGTACCCATCGCGGCTGCGGCCTCACCCAACCGGTTTGCGGCGATACATTGGCGATTGGCCGGTGTTCCGCGGCGTTCGGGCTCCTGGTGTCCCATGTCCGCGACCAAAAGACCATACTGCAGACAAACTGTGGCCTGAGAAAACTCCCGTTATTGCGCAATCATGCTTTGATAACACCAGTAGTTCGTTGGTGTAAAAACTATTCCATGCCTTGTTGCATTTTGGGAGTACTGCGATGCGCACGAGCTCTGCCGATTATGGCGCCGGATTATCTAATCATATTTCGATAAAGGTGTTTGTTTTTGCCTTTTTATTTGCCGTCGGCAGTGTTGCTGCACCGGCGTCTCTTGCTCAGGACAAACGCTCCGGCGGACAGAGCGAATGGTATGCATCCGGCACAATCGGGCCGGCAGGGCTCGACGATGGCGGCGACTCCGATACCGGCTTTGCCATAAGCGGTGCGCTCGGCAAGAGGTTCACCAGTCCGTTCCGGGGCGAGTTCAGTATCAGCTACCAGGAAGCCGAACTGGACAACAGTTCGGAGATTTATGCCTTGAGCCTGTTCGCCAACGGCTATTACGACTTCCTGATCGATTCCAGCCTGACGCCTTATGTCGGATTGGGGTTCGGACCGGTCTTCACCGGACGGGAACGGGGCAAAAACGATGACGAGGACACCGATCTCGGCTTCAATTTCATCGGCGGCGCCAGCTTCGAGTTCTCCGAAGCGGTCGACATCGTAGGCCAGTACCGCTACCTCAATACCTCCGGCTTCGTCGACGAGGTGCACGCGGTGGAGGTCGGTCTCCGGTACAATTTCTAGACCGGCGCCCGTCGTCCCGGGGCCTGCGGTCGAAAACACCACGAGACATCCTCCCTGATCGCCACCCGCCGGGCTTGACCGGCCGGTGTGAGCCATATCTAGTGCCCCGCGAAGCACATAACGGGGCGAATCAAGGGCGATGATCAAGGACACCGACCTCGACGCGGCCGTCGGCGAAGGGATTATTTCGCGCGACCAGGCGATGCAGTTGCGCGACCTCGCCAAACGCACGGCGGAAGCCGCCGGCGAGACGCTCGACTTCACGCCCGAGACGCGTGACGAGCCGTTCCGTCTGCTGCGCGGATTTCGCGATGTGTTCATCGCCATTGCCGTGGCGATCTTCGCGTTCGGGCTGTCGAGCCTCGCGACCGCGTTTTCCAACGGCTACAATTTCATGTTCGAAACCGTTGGGACGGCGGAGGATAGGGTCTGGCTGCTGGTGACGTCTACCGCCTGGATGGTCATCGGCGTGCTCCTGGCGGAGTGGATCACCCGGCGGCAGCGCCTGCCTCTGGCGAGCCTTGTCATGTCGCTGGCCTTCGCTTTCTGGTCCATGTCTTTCGTCACGGCGGTCGCGATCAACCTGGCGCCCGATGTGTTCACCGGCGTGGAGAAGATTGCCGACGGGGCGACCATCTGGGCGAGAATCGTCGGCGTACTCCTCGGGCTGATCTTTTTCTACTGGCGCTACCGGCTGCCGTTCACCCTGCTGCCGCTCGCCGGCGCCGCCGTCTTCATGGGCTATTCCCTGGTCGGCGCCGCGCTCGGCGAGGCCTGGGCGGAGGACAACAGCCGCTACATCATCGGCGGCCTCGGGCTCTGTGTCTTCGCGCTCGCCATGTGGTTCGACGTCAAGGACCGGCTGCGTGTCACGCGCTTTTCAGAGTGCGCTTTCTGGCTGCACCTCCTGGCCGCACCCATGCTGGTGCACGCGATCCTGTTCGACACGTCCGGCGACAGCGCCAAGCCCGTGGTCATCTTCGGCATCATGGCCGCGCTCGCCGTGGTGGCGCTGCTGATCGACCGGCGCGCGCTGCTGGTGTCCGGTCTGAGCTATCTGGCGGTCGCCATCGCGCAGATCGTCTCCGGCAGCGAGCTTCTGAAGGATCTGGAATTCGGCCTCACCGCGTTCATCCTCGGCGCCATTCTGCTGGCGCTCGGCCTCGGCTGGACCGCGATCCGGCGCACGGTCGTGTCCTGGCTGCCGTCCGCCGGACTGAGGGCCGCCCTGCCGCCGGTGGCGCCGGGCTAGGGCCTGGGCGCGTCGCCTCACATCCGTCATTCCGGACGGAGCGCGTCAGCGCGAAGATCCGGAATCCATTGGCGGTGCCGTCTGCTCTCTCAGGCGATGTTGTGCGTGGGCCGGCCAATAGATTTCCGCTTTCGCGGGATTGACGAGCTGGTTTGTGAGGAATGCGAGGCTTCCGGGATACGGCGGACGAGCCCGCGTATGACGGGAAAGAGTTGGCGGGGGCGCAGTTCGCACCCCGTCATGCGCGGGCCTGACCCGCGCATCTCCCGGTCGTCCATTGTGAAAATTCGGCTTGCAAATCCGCGAACGCCGGGGAAACGTGGCGGCTTGGAATTTTCCCGGGAGCCGACCCATGTTCAGCAATCCGCAATCGCCCATGGCCGACCCCGCGCGCCTGCCGCCGTCCTTATGGGCGGCGAGCGCCGAGGCGGCCGTCGAGACGGGACCGCTCGAAGGCACGGAGACCTGCGACATCGCCATTGTCGGCGGCGGGTTTACCGGCCTGTCCGCGGCGCTCCATGCGCGCCTTGCCGGCGCCTCGGTGTGCCTGGTCGAGGCGGGCGAGCCGGGCTGGGGCGCGTCGGGACGCAATGGCGGGCAGGTCATCGCCGGGCTGAAATGGTCGCCGCAAGAAGCGGTCGCCAAGTTCGGCTGGGAACGCGGCGAGCGGCTGGTTGCGTTCTCAGCGCGCGGGCCCGATCTGGTGTTCGAGCTGATCGAGAAATACGGCATCGAATGCGAGGCCCGGCGCGCGGGCTGGCTGCAGG
>JBPCWF010000166.1:0-3130 GCA_051009775.1 Hyphomicrobiales bacterium
GGAAATCGGATTGCTGCACCGTGTCATGCGGGCTAAGCCTATGGGTGGCATGACAGAAAGACGTCAAAGACTCGACACAAGATCCGTCGTCGCAGGCGCCGTGCGAACTGCCTTTGCGAACCTCAAATCTCTCATCGTGTTCGGCGTCACCTTTCAACTCTTCGGCACGCTGATCGGAACACCCCTGCAGGCTGTGTTTCTCAGAGGGCTGGTCGAGACCACGGGCCGTACGGTCCTTACGAACTACGATATAGCCGCGTTCATTCTGACGCCCTGGGGCCTTGCGTGGCTGGTCGCGGCACTGGCGACGTCGCTCCTTCTGCTGTTCGGCGAGCAGACCGGCTTTCTGTTTATTGCCCGTGGCGCGCGTACCGGCGACCGCCTGAGAACCTGGCAAATCTGGCGCATGACCGGCGCCTGTCTGACGCGCCTGTTGGGCGTGGCACTGCTCCAGACGCTTGCGGTTGTCGGCTGTCTTGTCCTGTTCGGGGCCGCATGTGCGCTGATCTATTGGGTGGCGTTGGCCGGCAATGACATTAATTACTATCTGAGCGAATGGCCGCCGCGCTTTCTGATCGCCTGCGCCGTCGCGGCACCTTTCGTATTCGCGCTGTTTGCCGCCCTTGCACTGTTCGTGGTGCGCTGGAGCCTGGCGCTGCCGATCTGCGTGTTCGAGGGCGCATCCTGGAGCGCGCCATTGCGCCGGAGTTGGGCCGCGACACGCGGATCCGGCGTGGCCATAGGCGTATCCCTGATCGGCTGGCTTCTGGGGATTTTTCTGGTTTTGACCGCCGTCACGGCAGCGTTCGTCCTGGCCGCGGAGTGGGTCATCCAGATCATTCCCCAGCGCGCCGGCATTATTATCGTAACGACCGGATCACTGATCGTGGCGATAGAGCTGGTCGTGGGGGCGATCACCCTTGTCGGGATCGCCGGATACGGCCTGCTGGTCGAGCAGACATATGACCGGCTGCGCGGCGGTGTGGCGCCACGGGGAACCGCAACGTTCGAAACTCCTGCGGCACCGGACGGGCAGCCGCATCAGGGGATGAGTTGGAAGTGGGTTGCCGCCGGGATTGTCCTGTTTTCGGCCCTGTCGATCGGTTCGACCTATGCCCTGGTTGAAACCGCGGGCCCCGACCGCCCGGTAAAGGCGACTGCGCACCGGGGAAGCTCCCACGCGGCTCCTGAGAACACCCTGAGTGCGCTGCGCAGGGCGATCGAGGACGGCGCCGACTTTGCCGAAATCGATGTTCAGGAAACAGCCGACGGGGTCATCGTCCTGCTTCACGACACGGACCTGAAGCGGACGGCCGGAACCAACACCAACATCTGGCAGGCCAGTTACGACGAAATCCGGGGGCTTGATGCCGGCAGCTGGTTTTCGTCCGACTATGCCGGCGAGACGATACCCACCCTGCAGCAGGCCATCGACGAAGCGCGCGGCCGCATCAAGCTCAACATCGAGCTGAAGCTTAACGGCCACGACCGCAATCTGGTCCGCAGCGTCGTGCGGCTGATCGGCGAGAACGGTTTCGCCGCGCACTGCGTGGTCAGTTCCCTGACCCATTCGGCCCTCAAGGAGGTGAGGGCGCTCGACCCCGAGTTGCGGAAAGGCCTGATCGTTACGGCGAGCATCGGCGACATCACGCGCCTGGACGTCGATTTTCTGAGCCTGGCGCACGGGCGGGCGACATCGCAGATGGTGGCCAGGGCCCGTCGGCGCGGTCTGGGCGTCCACGTCTGGACTGTCAACCGGCCGGACGAAATGCAGGAGATGATCGATCTTGGCGTCGACAATATCATCACCGACCGGCCGGATCTGTTGCGCGCGGTGATCGACGAACGCGCCGGGCTCGGCAGATTCGAGCGGCTGCTCCTGGCGGTCAGCCGCAGGCTCCGTTCACGCCGCTGAGAAACACCGCCTCATCGCTTCGGCGTGACGTTGTACACGGCCTCGAATCCCAGGTGATCCGACAGCCGCTTGCCTTTGACCCGCTGGTCGTAGTTCCGTTCCATGAACACGGGCACGATGCGGAAATCGCTTCCCTCCAGGATAAAGTGCTGGTCGTTGGTGCGGCGCCAGAGCGTGTCGGCAGTGGCGTTCGCGCCGGTCCTGCAGCGTTTCGGTGTCTTGAGGCACCACTCGCCCGCGTTCACCGCCCCGATGGTCTGGACGAAATTTGCATAGCGCTTGGAGTTCTTGACGTTCAGGTCGCCGGCGAAGATGGCCGAACGCTGGCCGTTGAAGGTGTCGAGAAACGTCTTGACGATCTTTGTCTGCCGCTGATGGGCCCGGAAACGCTTCTTCTCCGACGCCTCCTTCTTCTTGTTCGCATCCATATGACTGGTGACGATGTCGAGTGACTGTCGCAGGCCGGGCACCTGGACCCGGGCCAGCAGGACAGCCTTGTTGGCCAGGCAGTCATTGCCTGAGCAATAATGGCCGAACAGCTCGTATTTGGTCTGCAGCACCGGATATTTGCTCAGAATATAGAGCCCGCTGCCGACATAGGCCCTGGGTGTGCTGCCCCGCCCGGCGGCGACCATGTCGGTTCGCCGGCGGTTCTGACCCCGTTTCAGGTTGCCCTCGGTTTTCCGGCGCCCTGGCCCCCGGACCACATGCGGATATCCGGCCTTCTTGACGAGCTGCCGCGAACGGTTGGTGAACGCCTCCTGGAGCAACACGATATCGGGCGCCGTGCCCTTCGCCCGCCGCCGCGCCAGGTCGCGCCCGATGAACTTCATCTGGGCCTTGGCTTTCCTGCGCAACGGCCAAGGCATGTCGTTGATGTTGTAGGACAGGATGCGCAGGGTGACCGTCTCGGCGGCGGTGGCGGGCGATATCAGAGCGGCAAGTCCGACGCACAGGACCACCCACGCCGTCACGCCGCTCAGTTTCACCTGCATGCATCCGCGCATGGACCGACCTCATTGTTCTTCTTTGCCCGGGATGCGCAGCAACGGCGTTCGCTGGACATTACAAGACTAGACCGCCGATAAGCCTGCGATCAATCGGCAATCCCGGATCACAGGTTTCTTGTCGTGCCGGCCGGGGGATCATAAGTGGAAAATTCCAGCTCAAAATGGTCCAGTTCTTGGGTGGCAGGTCAGATGCTGAGCCGCCCCC
>JBPCWF010000167.1:0-3909 GCA_051009775.1 Hyphomicrobiales bacterium
TTCGCGTCCTGGTGTCCGCCCTGCAAGGCCGAGTTCGAGGCTCTGAACCGGGTGCGCGAGCGTTACCCGGGCGACAGGCTGGCGATCGTCGCGGTCAACGCCTTCGAAGCCTGGGGCGGCAAGGAGAACCCGGCGCGCATGGCGCGTTTTCTCAAACGGACCGAACCTTCCTTCTACGTGGTGAAAGGGTCCGACGAGATCCTGAAGGTCTACGGCAATATCGAGCGCATCCCGACCCTGATCCTGTTCGACGCGCAAGGCCGCGAGGCCTGGCGTTTCGTGCATGAGCGCGGCGCGGCCAAGATGTCGGCCAGCGCGGACGACATCCTGGCCGTCCTCAAGCGGCTCGAAGGCTCCTGAGCCGACGGCGGCACCGACGAAAAGCGGCATAGGCAATTCGCCGGCGACTCACTAAAATCGTCAGCCATGGGGAGCGATGCGGCGACGCCCGGACGCGACGGCGTGCCAGGGGATCACAGGGTCAGGACACATCGGGTGGTGTTCCTGCCGAGCCTTGTGGTCGCCTTGCTCTATGGCGGGCTGTGGCTCTGGTACTCGGGCGGTACGGCCACCGACGGGGTTGCCCGTGCCGCCCTGCTGGTGCTTGCGGTCGGCGTGCCGCTGCTGATCGCCCACGCGGCAATCCGCTATTACGGTGCGGAGATCGTCGTGCGCGGTGACGAGATCATAGCCAGGCCCGGACTGCCGAAGCGCTCGGAGATCAAGGTTCTTATCGGCGATGTGAGGGAAGTGGCGATCCGGCGCGGGCTGATCGGGCGCGTCTTCGATGTCGGCACGGTGGTGTTGACCGACCGTTCAGGCCGTTCGGTCACGGTGCCCGATCTCGCGGGTCCGCAGCGCGTGGTGGAGATTGTGAAGGCTGGAGCGGTGCCGAATGTCAGTTCTTCCTAGACCCGCGGCGCGGTGCGTAGGAGGCGGTGAGGTGGCGCCAGAAAGTTGCGGTCAGGCTGATCGTGACGACGAAGATCACCGCCAGAAGCACCATGATAAGCGGCTTCATCGGGGTTCCGGTCAGCCGTTGCTCGACCATCGATGTGACGGCGCCCACCGCTGCGCCGTCAGACAAAGGGAAAAGGTGAATGGCCTCCATCCCCCCATCGGTGGGAATAAAAAAGCTCTTGTTCATGACCGTGCGCACGGCCGGTCCCGCGGACCGCGTGCCGGTGTCGTCCGTCACCAGCAGGGCATTGCCCTCGGCGCCGCCGGACACAAGCACGAGCGGCGGAACGTCGGCTGCGTTCATGGACGCGTCATGGGTGCCGGCGGCAAGCACGCCGCTGGCGCCGGCCACGCCGAGCACGAACCCGACCACCAGACCGAACAGCAGATAGAACAGCGTGACCGAACGGCGGTGGATGTCGAGCCGGCTCAGATGCGTCTGCAGGATCGTCGCCGCCTGGTCTTCGAAACGCCGTCTGCGGCCGCGCATGGCGCGCCGTTCATCGTGGCTTGTTGCTGTCAGATGAGATGTTTCGGACATATCGGCTACTCACGCACAAGGATTACGACCACTCGAGACCCGACTCTACTCGACATCGACAGTGTCGAACAAGTTTGCGGGTATTCGGGAGATTTGGTGGCGAGATTGTGACCCTTGGCAATGATCGGCCGAATCCGGACCGATGAAGGTCGATCGGGTGTGTGATTTCAGGGTCGCCAGTCGATCGTGACATGGCCGGGCTCGGCCGCGATTCGGTCGAGCCACTGGCGCACATTGTCGTAAGGAGAGAGGTCGAACTCGCCGTCGCCGGCCATATGCGTATAGGCATAGAGCGCGATGTCGGCGATCGAGTAACGGTCGCCGGCGAAGTAGTCCTGCGCGCCCAGATGCGTGTCCATGACGGCGAGCGCCTGATGGCCGCGGTCCTGCCAGTGGGCGATCTCGGCGGCGGATTTTTCCGCCCGGCCGCCCGGTTTGACCTTCAGCCAGAAGCGGGCGACCGCGATATAGGGTTCGTGGCTGTATTGCTCGAAGAACATCCATTGCAGGATCTGCGCGCGCGCATAGCGGTCGTCGGAAAGAAGCGGGCTGGCTTCTGCCAGGTACCACATGGCGGCATTGGACTCAGGCAGCGGCCGGCCGTCGTCGAGCACCAGTGTCGGCACCCGGCCGTTGGGATTGATCTCAAGGAATTCCGGCGTCCGGCTTTCGCCTTTGAGGATGTCGATGTCGACCAGGCGGAACGGGATATCGAGCTGGGCCATCACCAGGCGCAGCTTGTAGCAATTGCCGGAATCCTGCATCGAATAGAGCGTGTGCATCGGCGACCTCCCTTGAAGGCATGGCAAGGCGCAAGGTTTATCACGGGCCGCTCAGCCGCCCGGATGAATTGTTCTGATAGCCGAGTTCAAGCGCGTTGATCCGTCAGATCACGCAGGGGCGCCGAAGGCCCGTTCCATCTGGATGCGGACCGCCGCGGCCTCGGTGTTGCCGAGCGCGCCGACGGCGTCGAGCGTGACGACGTCGCCCTGCGCCACGTCCCGGGTGAGGGCGATGTCGTGGGCGAGCCCGATCGGCAGCGCCTTGAGGCGGGCGCTTGCCGGCGCCGGCACGATCTTGCCCCAGACCGTGTAGCCGCCTTCGCCGTCGAGCCTCTCCCCGGCTTTCAAATCCCGTTTGGCGATGGCCACGACGTCGGCGCGCCAGTCCCGTGTCGCGCCGGTTGCCTCGCCTCTGAGGGCGGCATTCACGACCGAGACGCCGAGCTCCAGGCCGATCAGATGATAGGGCCTGTAGAGCGCCGCATAACGGCCGCTGTCGTCGGTCCGGAGGCCGTACTGCCTGAAGCACCGGGCCGTGTAGTCGTTGGGCGCCTCGAACACGGCGTAGACGCCCCAGCGCAGATCGCGCTCGACCTCGGAGCCGTCGCGGTGGAGTGAGGACACGACCTCGACCGTGCCGGACCGCGCCAGCACGCCGCCCGCGCTTTTAGGCCTGAGCACGGTCTGGAGCTCATGGTCGCCGCAGGGCGGGAACAGGAGACCGTCGTCGGGCGCGTCGAGCCCGCAGGCATTGGCGATGGCCGCCATCTCGATCGACGATTTGGTGCCGTCGACGAAGGAGTTGAACATCTGCGGGTTCATGCCGGCGGCCCTGGCCTCGTCAGGCTCCATGCCGAAATAGGGCCACACCGTATCGGGTGTGGAGGCATGGTAGTCGGGCATGTATCTGGTGCCCTTGCCGGCGCAGACCACGTCGAAACCGCAGGTGCGCGCCCAGTCGACCATCTCGGCGACCAGCGCCGGCTGATCGCCATAGGCCATGGCGTAGACCACGCCGGCCTCGCGCGCCTCGCGGGCGAGCAGGGGGCCGGCCAGCACGTCGGCCTCGACATTGACCATGACGATATGGCGGCCATGGGCGATCGACGCGCGGGCATGGCGGATGCCGGCGGCCGGGTTGCCGGTGGCGTCGATCACCACTTCGGTCCGATCGTGCTCGATGGCGAAGGTGCCGTCGTCGGTGAACACGGTGTCGGCGATCATGTCGTGCGGCCAGCCGACCGTGTGGCAGGCGGCACGCGCGCGGTCGACATCGAGGTCGGCGATGGCGACGACCTCGATATGCGGCGATGTCGGCACCTGGGCCAGGAACATGGAGGCGAACTTGCCGGCGCCGATGACGGCGACGCGGATCGGTCCGTCCGTTTCGAGGCGCCGGGCAATCAGTTCGGGCAGGTGTTGGACCATGGCGGGGTACCCCTCGAGGCCTGGAGGATGACGATCACGGACCGCTATAGACCCATTCGACCCGGTTGTACCAGTCTTCCGGTTTCTGCCTCTGCATGACGCGGTTGCGGAAGAACCGCTTGATGCCGCGGGCGTGATAAATGCCACCGAGATAGCGTGACTCGTCTCGCAGCTTTGCCGTGCGCGGCCGCCGCGCCG
>JBPCWF010000168.1:0-4965 GCA_051009775.1 Hyphomicrobiales bacterium
CCATTGCGGCGCGCCGGCCTCGAGGTTCCTGATGAAACCGATGCCATCCGTGTTTGTGCCGCAGACCGCACCGTCACGCATGTAGAAGGTATTGACGGCACCGAGCCGGCGGGTGAACGGATCCTCCACGTCGACCAGCCGGAACACCTGCTCCTTGTGCGGCAACGTGACGTTGCACCCGGCCCAGCCGGCCTGCGGCATGGCGCGCAGGAAACCTTCGAGCTCGTCCGGAGCGACTGCACATTTCTCATACACGCCGTCGATGCCGTATTTGTCCAGCCAGTGATTATGGATGAGGGGAGAGCGGGAGTGCCCGATGGGCCAGCCGATGACGCAGGCTTTCTTCATGACGCGCACTTACTCCGGCAAAATATTCTGTGTGCGGAGAAACGAGAGCAGAGGCAGGAGCGGCACGCCCAGAATGGTGAAGTGATCGCCATCGACGGCAGAGAACAGCTGGCTGCCCGGTCCTTCGATCTGATAACCGCCGACACTCTCGGTGACGGCATGGCCGACGGCGGCGAGATACTGGCCCAGGAAATCGTTTGAAAAGTCGCGCATGGTCAAAAGCGCTGTCTGGTCATGATGCCATATGACGGCGCCGTCGCGTGCGCAGGCAACCGCGCTTATGAGGCTGTGGGTCTTGTTGCGCAGACTGAGCAACTGATCGCGCGCGGCATCGTGATCCCCGGGCTTTCCATAGATCGTACCGTCGCACACGAGAACCTGATCCGCGCCGATCACCAGATGGCCCTGGTGGCTCTCGGACACCGCGGCTGCTTTGGTCTGCGCCAGAACAACCGCGACGTCGGCCGGTGTGATGTCGGCGTCGCCCTTCTCCAGAGTGGCGCGGATCGCGGCCTCATCGATCGCCGCCGGGTGGACCCGGAAAGTCAGACCGGCCGCGGTCAGAACCGAAGCACGCGCTTTGCTCGCGGACGCCAGAATAAGCGATGCTGCCGGCGACTGAAGGGACATCACAGAGCGGAGTTTCGTTCGTTGTACAGGTTGAGAATAGCGGCCGCGGTTTCCTCGATCGAGCGCCTGGTCACATCGATGATCGGCCAGTCATGACGGTTGCAGAGCTTGCGGGTGAAGGCAAGCTCGTCGGCGATGGATGTCCGGTCGACATAGTTCGTTTCCTTGTCCTCACGCAGAGACAGCAGCCGGTTGCGCCGGATCTGGGCAATGCGGTCGGTACTCGCGACCAGGCCGACCACCAAGGGCTTCTTCAGTTCTTCAAGGCCGTCCGGCAGAACGACGCCGGTCACGATGGGAACGTTGGCGACCTTGATGCCCCGGTTGGCGAGATACATGCTGGTCGGCGTTTTCGACGTCCGGCTGATACCGATCAGGACGATGTCGGCCTCGTTGATCGCATCGGGATGCTGGCCGTCGTCATGCAGCATGGTGAAGTTGAGGGCGTCTATGCGCCGGAAATATTCGGCGTTCAGGGCATGCTGTCCGCCGATCTGCGGCCGCGACTTGGCGTTAAGATAGGTGGCCAGCGTCGAGACGACGGGATCGAGCACCGAGATGCAGGGAACCTGAAGTCGTTTGCACGCCTCTTCCAGATCGTGCCTCAGATCGGAATCGAGGATGGTGAACAGGACGACGCCAGGATGTTCCTGGATGTCCGTGATGACCCGGTTGAGCAGTTTCTGCGTGCGCACGAGGGCATGGACATGCTCAACCGCCTGAAAATCGGCATACTGCGCTGCCGCGGCCCGCGCGACGGTGTTGAGCGTTTCTCCCGTCGCATCGGAGACCAGGTGGATATGGAAGAACTTCTTTACCTTGCTTGCCACGTCGGATTCCGGGACAGAATGTTGAAAAACTTGGAAAAGTGGCGACTTTCGGGCACCGGTCGCAAATGAGTTAAACCTTGTCCTACCAATTATCCAGGACAAAACGCGTTGGGGATAGAATTGTGCACGCGCCTGCGCTATGCCCTTTGTCAACATGCAATCCACACCTTGTTCACATTCACCTCACAGTCTGTCTTCAGATGGAACCGTCCTTGAGGCTTGAATTTGTTGTCCGATCCGAGTTGTCCCTGGATCACAAGCATGATTGATGCCGCGCTCGTGCACATGGTTAAGTTTGTGTGAACAGGCTGTGGAAGACTGGCAATCCCCGCTATTCACAGCCCAATAACAACAACATTTAGAATCTATTAAGAATGTTATTTGAATGGACAGATCGACGACAAACGTGACCACAGGATCCTCCCAGAAGCCTCTGCTTGCAGCGCTTGATGGACAAAACGGCGAACGGCGGCCGATCTGGATGATGCGGCAGGCCGGACGATATCTGCCGGAGTATCGCGAGATCCGCGAGCAGGCCGGTTCGTTCCTGAAGCTCTGCCTCAACCCGGACCTTGCGGCCGAGGTTACGCTTCAGCCGATCAAACGGTTCGATCTGGATGCGGCCATCATCTTCGCCGACATCCTCCTGATCCCGCTTGCTCTCGGCCAGCATCTGGAATTCCGCGAGGGTGAAGGTCCGGTGCTCGAGCCGGTCACCACCGATGCGGCGTTCCGGGACCTGAGCGATGCGAACTTGCTCGGCGAACTTGAACCGGTATTCGCTGCGCTGCGCCTGGTTTCGGCACGCCTGCCGGACAAAGTAACGCTGATCGGTTTCTGTGGCGCGCCCTGGACGGTTGCCACCTACATGGTGGCCGGCCATGGCACGCCCGATCAGCGCCCGGCCCGCGAAGCGGCCTACCGGGACGAGGCCTGGTTCTCGGGCCTGATCGATCTCGTGTCGCGGACAAGCGTCGAGTATCTCTGCAAGCAGATCGAGGCCGGCGCGGAGGCGGTGCAACTGTTCGATACCTGGGCCGGGATATTGCCGGAAGACCAGTTTGAACGCTGGTGCATCGCGCCTACCCGTGAGATTGTCAGCGAGGTGAAACGGCGCTGTCCGGGCGTGCCGGTCATCGGATTTCCCCGGGGTGCGGGCCCGCTCTATGCGCGCTATATTGCGGAAACCGGTGTCGACGGCGTCGGCATTGACTGGTCCGTCCCGCTCGATTGGGCGCGCGCGGAACTCCAGGCCAAGGTGGCCGTGCAGGGCAATCTTGACCCGGTCGCGCTTGCCACGGGCGGCCCTGCCCTGCAGGCTCAGCTGCGGCGGATCATGGACGGCCTGGTGTTTCGAAATCATGTGTTTAATCTGGGTCACGGCATTCTGCCCGATACCCCGATCGAGCACGTTCAGGAAACCATCGCTTTTGTCAGAGCCTGGGATGCGGAACGCGAGTGAACATGGGCGCTGAGGTCTATCCCTGGATCAAGGCGCTGCACATCATCGCCGTCATTTCCTGGATGGCCGGTCTGCTCTATCTGCCGCGGCTGTTTGTCTATCATTGCGGCGCCGAGGCGGGGTCGGACAAGTCGGAAACCTTCAAGGTGATGGAGCTCCGTCTGCTCAAGGTGATCATGCGGCCGGCGATGATCGCGAGCTGGGGACTGGGGATCTTTCTGCTGGCAATACCGGGTGTCGTGGACTGGAGCGGCGATTGCTGGGTCTACGGCAAGCTGGCTCTTGTGGCCGGCCTGACCTGGGTCCATATGATGTTCTCCGGGTACGTGCGGGCCTTTGCCGAGGATCGCAACGAAAAGCCCGAACGTTACTTCCGCGTCATCAACGAAGTGCCGACACTGATCATGATCGGGGTGGTCATTCTGGTCACTGTTAAGCCTTTTTGAGATGCTACCAGATGGCGCAAGTCGAGAGTTTTCAAACCCGTTGGTTTTTGCTATAAAGAGCGTAGCGCGTGAGCTCTTTCACGGCGGCGATCCAATCGAACACTGAGGGAAAGGTTGGCCCCCGATCTGCGGGTCGCCTTCAGTTTAGCCAATCACCACAACTGCAAAGCTCTTGATAGGGCATTGTCCCGGCACATTCGTGCACTACGCCGTGCAGACAAGCACGCGGCTGCCGAATCACTCCGCGGCGAATTTTCCAGCAGGAACACGATGACCGACATCGCAGAACTCAAAGAAGTCAAACTTCACGACCTCAAGGTCAAGTCTCCGACGGAGCTGCTCACTCTGGCCGAGGAGCTGGAGGTCGAAAACGCGAACACCATGCGCAAGCAGGAGTTGATGTTCGCGATACTGAAAAGCCTGGCCGGCCGCGATGTCGACATCATCGGCGAAGGTGTGGTCGAAGTCCTGCAGGACGGTTTCGGATTCCTGCGCTCGCCGGACGCCAACTACCTGCCCGGTCCGGACGACATTTATGTCAGCCCGAGCCAGATTCGCCGTTTCAGCCTGCGCACCGGCGATACGGTCGAAGGCGACATCCGCAGCCCGAAAGACGGCGAGCGCTATTTCGCCCTGCTCAAGGTCAACACCGTCAATTTCGAAGAGCCGGACAAGGCGCGCCACAAAGTCCATTTCGACAACCTGACGCCGCTCTATCCCGAAGAGCGTCTTGAGATGGAGCTTGACGATCCAACCCTCAAGGACAGAAGCGCACGGGTTATCGATATCGTCGCGCCGCTCGGCAAGGGACAGCGGGCCCTGATCGTGTCGCCGCCGCGCACGGGTAAGACCGTTCTCCTGCAGAACATCGCGCACAGCATCACCGGGAACCATCCCGAATGTTATCTGATCGTCCTTTTGATCGATGAGCGGCCGGAAGAAGTGACCGACATGCAGCGCTCGGTCAAAGGCGAAGTGGTGAGCTCGACCTTCGACGAGCCGGCCGCGCGTAAAGGGCAGGTGGGGGAGATGGTGATCGAAAAGGCCAAACGCCTGGTCGAGCACCGCCGCGATGTGGTGATCCTGCTTGATTCGGTTACGCGCCTGGGCCGGGCCTACAATACGGTCGTGCCGTCATCGGGCAAGGTGCTGACCGGCGGTGTCGACGCCAACGCCCTGCAGCGCCCGAAACGGTTCTTCGGCGCCGCCCGCAACATCGAGGAAGGCGGATCTCTGACCATCATCGCCA
>JBPCWF010000169.1:0-6240 GCA_051009775.1 Hyphomicrobiales bacterium
CTTTCAAACTGAGCTGATCATAGTGGCTTCCCATCGCACAAACACCTTAGCAGGTGTTGCACTTGTTCCGTGAACTCAAGGAGTCTATTGGCCGGGCGGCAACCGGAGGCGACCGCTATTGGATTCCCGCCGTCGCGGGAATGACGGGAGTTGGGACGGGAATAACGGGTGGAGGGGGGCTTAGCCCGCGTGCAGTTCGCCGCGGATAAACACCACGGCACCGGTCTCGGACGTTACCGGCATATGCGGCACGCCGGGCGGGGCGGCATGGTAGTCGCCGGGGCCGAACCGTGCCTTGCCGATGATCAGCTCGCCTTCGAGCACCAGGCATTCTTCGGTCCTGGCGTGGCCGTGGGCGGGCAACACGGCGCCCGGTTCGAAGCGCAGGAGATAGCTCTCCGTGCCGTCCCGCCGGTCGACCGCCAGGGTTTTCTTGAACACGCCCTTGAGCAGCTCGGCCCACTCGCCTTCGCCGTCGCGCACCGTGGTCGATCCCGGCGGCGGCTTGCCGTCGAGCGCCGCTTCGATCGCGGTGAGCACATGATCGCCGGGCGTGACCTCGTCGACCGGTCCGGCCGCGTCGATGAAACTGTCCTGCCAGAAGGCGACATGGGCGCGAAGCCCGGGGTCCGTCTCGAGCCGCGCTTCGAAACGGTCGCGCGCCTTCGCGCCGAGCAGGCCCAGCACATATTCCGCAGCCACCATGCTGCCGTCGTCCGTGCCGTTTTTGGGTGCGTCCTCGCTCATGCTTCGAGACAGGTCCTCAAATCCTTCAATCCGCGCCGGATATCGCTCTTGACCGTGCCGAGCGGCGCGGCGGTGCGGGCGGAAAGCTCCTGATGGGTGAACCCGTGGCAGAACGCCAGCAAAATCAATCGGCGCCTGGTCGCCTTGAGCTGCTCCAGGCAGCGCCGGATCGCCCGGCCGCAGACCATCTCCGGTACCGGCGGTGCGCCCGGCTCCGTAAGCGCCGCGTCCAGTTCAACATCGCCACCGATGGCGGTCTCCCGCGAGGCCCGCAGCCGCCTCAACCGGTCGATCGTGCAGTGCCGCGCCACGGTGGTGAGCCAGCCGTGGGCCGAGCCCAGGTCCGGCTGATACCGGTGCGCCCTTTGCCAGATGGCGAGAAAGGTCTCCTGCAGAACGTCTTCCGCCACGCCACGCTCGCCAAGCATGCCGAGCGCGATGCCCATAAGCCGGCCCGATGTCAGGCGGTAGAGTTCGGAGAAAGCCGCGCGATCGCCGGATCCCGTTGCACCGAGCAACGCCGCAAGCCGGTCTTCCTCCGGCCTTGCGCTGGCGGTCCCTGCGACTCTGCGCGCGGTCCGTGCCACGGATCGGCCCTGTCCTTTCAATCGAAAACCGGTTGAAAGTATCATGACCCACCACAGCCTGACCAGCGCGCCTGTCGGGCGGCGGGGTGCCGCGGTCGATCTGGGTCAGCCGATATCCATGACGCTGATCACCCGGAATGTGCGCATGACGTCGTCATGCTCGCGGATCGAGACATACTCACCCGGCGCGAAGGTATGGGCGCCGAAGCGGTAACCGGTCTCGTCGTCGTCCTCGTCGCCGTTGATGTCGTAGTGGAACGCCCATGAGCCGCCAGGCTTGCGCACGAGGTGGCCGACTTCAGGCGGCTCGCCGTCCCAGAACCGTTTGACCCGGCACTGGTCGCGGTGCCTGTGCCACTCGTCCGCATCGATATGGGCGCTGCCGTCGAGCGGCGCGGTAAATTCATAACCGTGGTCGCGGCTGCCATTGGGAAAGTCGTGGTCGCGGGCCAGCTCCAGCCGCACTTTCTTAAGACTCATGTTGGGTTCCTCCTAGTGTCCACAGGCCCTAGTGCGCCATCAGGACCGGCATGGTCATGTGCCTGAGGATGTGGCGCGTCGCGCCGCCGAACAGGGATTCATAGACCTTACCATGACCGTAGCCGCCCATCACCAGGAGATCGGTGCCGTAATCCGCGGCGCGCGACAAGAGTTCGTCGCCGACCGAGATGTCGCCGTTGATCGTCTGCCCGGCCTCGGCCTTGACGTCGTGCCGGGCCAGCGTGACGGCGATGTCGTCTCCGGGTGTGAACCCTTCCCGGCCAGTGCCTGTGGCGAGATTGACGGAGAGGATGCGCACTTCGCCCGCGGCCTGGAGGAACGGCATGGCATCGAACGTGGCGCGCGCCGATTCGCGTGTCCCGTTCCATGCCACCATGACATGTTTGGCCGCCGCATCGAACTCACCCGCATAGGGCACGACAAGCACCGGCCGGCCGCTGTCCATCAGAACCTGCTCGGGCACCGCGGCCCAGGACTCCCACTGGTTCTCAGGTTCCGGCTGACCGACCACGATGAGGTCCGCGCTGCGCGCATGCTCAACCACCATGTCGGCCAGAAGCGGGCTTTGCGCATCGACGCACCGCCACTCCGCCTTGACGCCCGCCTTATCTGCGGCACTCAGGAACTGACCTTCAATGCTGTCCGCGACATCCTGGAACTGCTGGCGTTGCGACTCCCAGAGTTCGGTCGAAACCTGGACCGGCATCGGCGCATAGAATGGAAAGGCGTCGGTCACCGGCATGACGAACAGGCCGGTCAGGTGAGCGCCGTGGCGTTCCGCGAGCGTGGTCGCGAATCCGATCAATGCCGGGGCGCGTTTGGCGTCCTGAAAATTGACCAAGACGGTCTTGTAGCTCATGTCACACCTCTTCCATCGCCGTTGCTGTGATGATCGGAGTTTATTCGGGGCATAATGCCGTCTCCTTGACCTGCGTCAAAGGGCATTATCGTTACGGTTGCCGGCATTGGGATATCTAGAGAATGCAGGCGGGCGCTCCGCCACCGGGGGGAAACCAACAAGCGGAATGGAGCGCCCACCAAACCGCCGGTTGCGAAGGGGTACGGCGGTTACCATGCATTCCATCACTGATGTGACCTCCGGTTCGGGTCCATCGGTCACATCACCTTCCGCATGCGCTGCTCTGTGCACCGCACGCCTCAGGTGACAATAATCTCGTCCGAAAATCGTGCCTTGACCCAGATCAAACGATTCGCCGGCGCCCGTGGTCGCGCCGAACCGGGTGCCGGCGGCCACATTTCGACCGGAAATGGCCGAAATGTGGCGGAAAACATGTGAAAGACGCCGATATTGTGGTCAGGTTCTGTTGTCTTGGCGTACGAACGAGTCTATAGTCCGGCCCAAGTGCTAGGGACGGCATGACGCGCATCCGGGGGCAAGGATGAACCCATACAGATTCGCGGCTGTCGCGACCGGTTCAACGGTCGCGCTGGCGCTTGTATTGGTAGCTGTTATCACTGGCGCACGTGCCGTCGACCTCCTGCTCATGCAGCCTGAGGAGGTCACGATTCCGCAACTGGACTGGACCGGCGCTTATGTCGGCGGTCACTTCGGCGCTTTCGATTCGGTCGTCGACTACACGGTCGGCGGTGTGCCGGGCAATTTCAACCTCGATCTCGACGATGTGGTCGGCGGTTTCGCCGTCGGCTACAACATGCAGCACAAGAGGATTGTGTACGGTATTGACGGCGATGTCGGTTTCACCAAACCGTCCGACACGATCCGGCTCGGCGGGCCGTTCGACCGACACCGTATCGACCTGAACGCCCATATTCGCGCCAGGCTCGGCTACAATCTGGATCAGTTCCTGTTCTTCGTCGCCGGCGGTGTCGCCTTCGCGGACTATGACCTCCGGATGTCCGACGGCGCCGGCACCTCTCTCGACCGGGGCGAGCTGATGGTCGGCTTTTCCGTGGGCGCGGGCATCGAATATGCCATTGCCGAGAACATCCTGTTCCGCGGCGAGTACATTTACGACAATTACGGCAAGCAGACGATTTCCGGCGGCACGGTCGGCGCGGTCACCTTCACCGACCGCGAGATCGATCTCGACACCCACACGGTCCGCAGCAGCCTGATCTGGCGCTTCCCCGTGGAAGGCCTGCTGCCGCGGAATTAAGTTGTCCGCCGCAGCTCATCTGCTTCGTCATTGCCGGACGTGATCTCGCAATCTTGGTCACACCTCCGTCACTCCCGCGAAAGCGGGAGTCTATTGGCCGACCCCGATATCGAAACGACCGCCAATGGATTCCCGCCTTCGCGGGAATGACGGAAAGAAGTGGCTGGGCTCAGCGTAACGTGCGGGTCGCGGGGGCCCCGGACCTAAAGCCGCATCTGCTGGACCTGGGCCGACAGGCCGCCATCGATCACGAACAGCTGGCCGGTCGCGAACCGGGCCTCGTCGGACGCCAGCCACAGGACCATGTTTGCGACATCGCGCGGCGAGCCGACGCGGCCGATCGGGGTCACCCGGGCAATCTCGCCGGCGACCGTTTCCGTGGTCCCGGCGTCGCCCAGGAACGACTGCATCATGGGCGTGTCGATATAGCCCGGACAGACCGCGTTGCAGCGTATGCCGTCCGGCCCGTGATCAACGGCGATCGCCCGGGTCAGCGCATGGACGCCGCCCTTCGATGCGCAGTAGGCGGCAAGCTTCGGGTCGGCGATGAAGCCGTCGTAAGAGCCGAAGTTGACGATCGATCCGCTTTCGGACTTGCGCAGGAGCGGCAGGGCATATTTGCAGGTCAGGAAAGTGCCCTTGAGATTGATGTCGATCAGCCGGTCCCACTCCTCTTCGGAGGTTTCCTCCACCGTCTTCTCGAGTTCGATGCCCGCGGCGTTGACCAGGACATCGAGCCGGCCGTAACGCTCGCCGATCTCCGCGATCACGGCGCGCACGGCATCCGACGAAGTGACGTCGAGGCCCATGAACTCCGCGCCCTCCGGCAGGGCCGTGTCGCCCGGGGCGGGTCCGGTTGAAATCACCCGGGCGCCCTCGCCGGCCATGACCTGCGTCATCTCAGTTCCGATGCCGCCCGTGGCGCCGGTGATCAGGGCGATCCTGCCAGCAAGCCGGCCCATCGGCATCAACTCTCCGTCCGGGCCTGCGCGCAGGCCTCATAGGCGGCAAGGACCAGCCCGTGGAAATGGTGCACCCCGTGCTCGCTCATGCCGGAGCCCTTGGGATCGACCATATAACGGCCGCGCTCGAAAGCCGGCGTGCGCATGCCGCGCTGCACGCTTTCGCACAGATCGATGTCCTCGCGCTGGAGCACCTCGTCGATATAGCGGATCGCTTCGTGCTCCGCGGCGCTCGGCTCTGGCGCCTCGAAGAAGAAGTCGAAAATCTCATAGGTCTCTTCCGGTCCCGCCGGAATGAACCGCCAGACCATGAAATTGCCGGCGCCCGGATAGCGCATCAGGGTCATGTTGGGCCACAGCCACCAGACCGCATGCTCCTGGACATCGGCGCCGGCCACGTCATAGGCCGAGTTGTCCGAGCGCCCCGCCTTGGCCATGTGGCTCGAATAGATCCCTTGGGTGGTCACCTTGTAGGTGTCCATCTCGACCAGCGAGCAGAAGTCCTTGTGCGCCACCGGGCAGTGGTAGCATTCGAGGAAATTGTCGACCACGGCCTTCCAGTTGGCCTTGATGGTGTAGGTCAGGCGGTGGGCATGGGTGAGCTCGCCCAGATCCGGCGCGTAGCCCATGACCTCCTCGGCGAGCGCGCCCGATTGCTCGGACAGGGGCACCGCATCCGGGTCCAGATTGACGAAGACCAGACTGCAGAACTCTTCGATCCTGACCGGCATCAGGCAGAAGTCCTCCCGGTCGAAGTTCTCGATCATCTCCGCCCGCCGCGCCGCGCGCAGGCGTCCGTCCAGGCTGTAGGCCCAGGCGTGATAAGGGCAGGTGATGAGCCTGGTCGAGCCTTCGCCCGCGAGCAGCTCATGGGCCCGGTGCCGGCAAACATTGTAGAAGGCGCGCAATTCGCCGTCCTGATCGCGCACGGCGAAGACGCTGCGGCCCTGGACGTCGAATGCGATATAGCGACCGGGTTCTGCGAGCTTCTCGGCATGACACACGAACTGCCAGGAGCGGTAGAAGATTGCCTGTTTCTCGAATTCGAGATAGTCGGGCTCGACATAGCAACGCTTGGACAGCGAATAGGACCGCTCGGCCGCCGGGTCGAAGCCCGCACCTATATCCGCGATGTCACGAAGTTCGACACTCATGGTGATCCTCCCAATGGACCGAGCCTTAGGACCGATCGACATGAATGTCGATCGGTTCTAGTCCATAGCAGGATCGCCGATCCCGAAACAGGTGCCTGCGGGCACCATGCCCTAACGGTCGAGCACCGACCGGATCTCGACCAGGTTGGAC
>JBPCWF010000170.1:0-5649 GCA_051009775.1 Hyphomicrobiales bacterium
GTGTAGTCCCGTCATTCCGGCGAAGGCAGCAGCCCGGTCATTTAAGTCGTCCGCCCCGCCGCCCGGCATGGCTGTCCCGGGCAGCGGGGCGGGCGCGTCCCCTCGAGGGGAGGTCAGCGCACCTTGCGGGTGCCGATAACGCTGCCGGTCTTCGACTCCATCCGGATCCGGTAGAGATGACCGTCCTTCCAGGCCAGACAGCTGATCCAGCCCTCGCCCTTGCGGACATCGTGGAAGTCGTGGAAACCGTCTTCGCCGAGCCGGTCCCAGATCGCGCTCAGCGTTTTGATGTCCTTTCGATCGTGGAACCGTTCCTGATAGTTGCGGCGCTGGATCTCTCCGCGCGCCGGCCGCCAGGTTTCCTTCAAACCGTCTTGCCCGCCGTCGGCGGCCGCCGGGCCCGCGGCGAGCACGGCGGCGGCGCCGATCGCGGCCACAAAGATTGTCGACGTTCGTGTCATGGTTATGCTCCTGTACGCGCTGTTCGGTCGGTCGCCCCGCCTCGGGCCGGATCGAGCCGGCGCCGGGCTTCCTCCGCGATTTGGGCCTTCCGACATCCCCATCTAGGTGTGCGGTTTGCGGCTGCAAGCGCTGAAACAATTGAAACAATTCCCCGGCCTTTCTGAAAACCGCGTGAAACGCTGGCCTGCTATCTCCAGTCCTGCCGCAGGGAGACGAACTGGCGTCGAGCCGGGAACGTCTTCGGGCGGAAAAGGCGGAATGGAGTTGGAACGATGACTGGCCGAAGCGAACACCTGGGCACACCCCGCAGCAGCGGGATCAGCCATGCAGACCTGCCTCTGGGCAACCGGCTGCAGACGTCACTCATGCTGGGCGACCTGACGATCGCGGTCGCCAGGTGGGTTCGCGGCCAGATGCTGTCTCAAGACATCCGGCGCAGTGCGCACATGGCTCCGAAACACCCGTCTGAACCCTGTGGCGTGTTTTGAAGCCGGAGCATCGCCGAAACGGACGACAGAGACGGTTAGAAACGCAAGCGGCACTCCCGCCCGGCGTGCCGCGTTTCGCGTCGCCGGATTGAAGTCGGTGCCCGAGGACGGAGCTTCGGTGAGTTCGGCCCGCAGGCACGCATGAGTGAGGAGAGGGTCCTTGGCTGACATGCAGGCTATGGCCGCCGCCGCGGACGAAAGAGCGCGCCGCGATGTGGCGGGAACACAAGATCAAGAACAATGCGACCAGCGATTGACATGGCAACAGCTGTAGAAACCGGGCCTCGCACGGCCCCTCCGTCGACCACCGGGTTCGCCGTATTTGACGACGCCAACCGTCTGCTCGAGCTGAACACGGCGCTGTTCGAGGGCACCGATATCGATCCCGACAGCCTGGTCGGCCTGCCGCTGGAAGACGTGATCGCGCGCATGCTGCCGGGCCTGCTCTCGTTCAACGGCGAGACCATCAGGAACACCAAGGCGTTCATCGCCAGAATGGCGGGCGCCTGGTCGCACGCGGACGGCAGACCGGTCGAAGTCCAGACCAGGACCGAACGCTGGAAGCTTCTGTCGTGCCATCCACGGCCGGGAGGAGGCACCGCCTTCGTCAGCGTCGACATCACCGAGTTCAAGACGGCGCAGTTGACGCTGAGGGAAAACGAGGAGCTGTTCCGCTGTGTCTCGGAGACCCACCCGCTTCCGGTCTGGATGGTGGATACGAAAACCGCGGAAATCCTCTATGAGAGCCGCTCCGCATCGCAGTTGCTCGGCCGCGACTGGGATCCGGACCGGCCGCAATACATCACCGATCATTACGCCAATCCGGACGATCGCGAGCAGGTCAAGCACCAGCTCGCCAGAAACGGCGGCCTGATCGAAGACCAGGAGGTTCTGTTCCAGCGTGCCGACGGTACGCCGTTCTGGATTTCGGCCTCGGTGCGCGGCAACACCTATAAGGGCCGCGAGGTGATGATTGCCGGCGTCCTCGATCTTTCCGAGCGCAAGGTGCGCGAGGAGGAACTGCGCGACGCCCGCGAGACCCTGAGCGACGCGATCGAATCCCTGTCGGAGGGCTTCGCGCTCTATGACCATGACGAGCGCCTTGTCATGTGCAACTCCCGCTATAAGGAGTTTCACACCAAATGCAGCGACATCATCGAGCCGGACGTCAAATGGTCTGATGTCATGGAGACCGCGGTCGAACGCGGCCAGTACCCGAAGGCTGTCGGGCGCGAAGAGCAATGGCTCTCCGAGCATCGCTCGGAGCGCAACGAGTTCGGCGTCTCCCATGAATATGAACTCGCCGGCGACCGCTGGATGGAGGCGGTCACCACATCGACCCGCAAGGGCGGTTTCGTGGTCACCCGGTCCGAGATCACCGACCGCATGCGGCTTGCCCGCGAGCAGAGAGAGCGCGAGGAGCAGCTTCATTTCCTGATCGAGAACCACCCGATGCCGGTGTGGATGAACGACGCCGACACGGGCGAGATCATTTCCGAAAGCAAGGTCACCGCCGATCTGTTCGGCCGCGACTGGCGCGGCGACACGCCGGTTTTCGCCAAGGACTATTTTCTTGACGATGAAGACTACCGGGCCGCCGCCAGGGAGCTGTGCGACAAGCGCGAGATCGAGGATTGGGAGGTCCAGCTGCGCAAGTCCGACGGCACGCCGATCTGGGTGATCTGCAATGCCAAGTGGACCGAATATCAGGGCCGCCAGGTGGTGCTTGCGGGCATTATCGACGTGACGCGGCGGCGCGAGCGCGAGGAGCATTTCCGCTTCCTGATCGAGAACCACCCGCTGCCCGTCGCCCTGACCGACGCCGAGACCGGCCAGGTCGTTTACGAGAGTCCCGCGGGCGCCCGCCTGTTCGGCCGCGAGTGGTCTTCCGAACAGCCGATCGATGCATATGCGGTCTATGTCCGGCCGGAGGAGCGCACCGAGATGATCGAGCGCGTGCGCAGCGACGGCGAGGTGATCGACTTCCAGACCCAGCTCAAGAAGACCGACGGCACCGCGTTCTGGGCCGCGATCAACGCCCGTCTCGGCGAGTATCAGGGCCGCGAGGTGATCCTCACGGGCATCTCGAACCAGAGCGAGCGGATCGAGCGCGAGCGCGAGCTGACCCGGGCGCGCGAGCTTCTGAACGACGCCATCGAGTCCCTGGCCGAGGGCTTTGCGCTCTATGACGACGAGGACCGCCTCGTCATGTGCAACGAACGCTACCGCGACATGCATCCGGCGAGTGCGGAGTTCCTCAAGCCGGGCATCAAATGGCTCGACTTCCTGCGCATCGGCGCGGAGCGGGGCCAGTTTCTCAACGCCATCGGGCGTATCGACGAATGGCTCGAAGAACGCCGCAAGGACCGCGAGATCTATCGCCGGGACCACGAATTCCAGCATTCCGACGGCCGCTGGTTCTCGGTTTCGAACTGTGCCACGCGTCATGGCGGCTCGGTGGTGACCCGGGTCGACATCACCGAGCGCAAGCGCATGGAGCAGGAGGAACGTGAGCGCGACGCGCTTCTGCGCCAGGTGCTCGATGCCTGTCCGGTGCCGATCCAGATGACCCGCATCGACGGCAAGGTGCTGTACCGCAGTCCGGCGACCAAGGCGCTGTTCGGCGAGGTCATGTCATCCAAAGACTATTATGCCGACCAGGTCGACCGCGAGACCTATCTGGAAGAGCTCGTCACCAACGGTGCGGTTGAAGACTACGAAGTGCGCCTCAAATGTGCCGACGGCAGCCTGTTCTGGGGCTCGGTGTCGGCCAAGATCATCGACTTCCAGGGCGAGCAGGTGATCGTGTCGAACACCGCCGATCTGACCGAGCGCAAGGAGGTCGAGGGCGAGTTGACCCGTCAGCGCGAGGCGCTGCACCAAAGCGAGAAGCTGAGCGCCCTCGGCGAGTTGCTCGCCGGCGTCGCCCATGAGCTCAACAACCCGCTGTCCATCGTGCTCGGCCAGGCGCTCCTGCTCAGGGAAACCGCCGGCGACGATGGGACTGCCGAGCGCGCCGCCAAGATCGGCAATGCAGCCGATCGCTGTTCGCGCATCGTCAAGACCTTCCTTGCCATGGCGCGCCAGCAGCCGGGCCAGGTCAAGCCGCTCGACATCAACGACGTGCTGGAGCAGGCGATGGAAGTAGCCGGCTATTCGCTGCGCGCGTCCGACATCCACGTCAAACTCAAGCTCCAGGGCAGGCTGCCCAACACCCTTGCCGACGCCGACCAACTGAGCCAGGTGTTCATCAACCTCCTGGTCAATGCCCAGCACGCGCTGGAGGAAATCGAGGGCGAGCGCCGTCTGACCCTGACCACCGCTCACGATCCCAATACGCAGGAGATCCTGATCAAGATCGCCGACAATGGCGACGGCATTCCGCCCGATATCCTGAGCCGGGTGTTCGAGCCGTTCTTCACCACCAAGGAGGTCGGCAGCGGCACCGGCATCGGTCTCGCCTTCTGCCACCGTATCGTCGAGCGGCACAACGGCACGATCTCGGTCGACTCGACCGTCGGCGTCGGCACAACCTTCGTCGTCCGCCTGCCCGTCACCCCCGGGTTCGGCGCCGAGGCCGATGCCCCGAGCGAGCGCATGCCGGAGCAGGACAAGCTTTCGATCCTGGTCATCGACGACGAGGCCGACGTGGCGGAACTGATTGCCGAGATTCTCACCGCGAACGGCCACAAGGTCGCCAAGGCGCATTCCGGCCTGTCCGCGCTGCGCATGCTCGGCCGGGCAACCTTCGACATCATCCTGTCCGACCTGAAGATGCCCAATCTCGACGGGCCGAGCCTGTTTCACGAGCTCAAGGAGAGCGACCCGGAGATGATCGGCCGTCTCGCCTTCGTCACCGGCGACACCATGAGCCCCAAGGCGCGCGAGTTCCTCCAGTCGTCCGGTCGGCCCTATATCGAAAAACCGATCAGGCCCGAAGACCTGAGAGACCTCGTCAGCCATCTGAACGCTTAACCGCACAATACTAAGGGAAATCGTGACATGAACACCGGCATGGAACTGCAGTCGTTTTGCAATCCGACGGCAAAGGCTGGTAGCATCGCCCCTGGAGGCAACAGGAAAGCACGACCGATGGACGCGCGGGAACATATCGTCGTCTGTGACGATGAACCCGATATCCGTGACACGGTGGCCGAATATCTGATGCGTCAGGGCTACAACGTGTCTCAGGCGGTGGACGGTGCGGCTCTGAGGAAGATTCAGAGCGAGCATCATGTCGACGCCGTCGTGCTCGACATCACCATGCCGGGCGAGGACGGCTTGTCGATCGCCCGCTCGCTGCGCGCCGGCAGCGACGTGGCCATCGTCATGCTGACCGGCAATTCGGAGGTCGTTGACCGGATCATCGGCCTGGAGATGGGCGCCGACGACTATCTCGCCAAGCCGGTCGATCTGCGCGAGCTGCTGGCAAGGCTCAAGGCCGTGTTGCGCCGGGCCGGGCGCCCGGCGGCCGTGGCGGATGCGGCCGACACGCCGCGCGGCCAGACCGTCGCCAGGTTCGGGGCGTGCCGGCTCGACCTCGATGCCCACAAGCTGTTCGACGGCGTGGGCGAGGAGATTGCGATCACGGCCATGGAATATGCGCTGCTCAAGGTGTTCGCCGAACATCCCAACCGGGTGCTCAACCGCGATCAGCTGCTTGAGCTCGCCCATGACCGCAGCTGGGATCCGTTCGACC
>JBPCWF010000171.1:0-3194 GCA_051009775.1 Hyphomicrobiales bacterium
CAGAAAAACCTGTAGCCGTAGTACCAAGTTCTCTCGCCGGGGCCGGCATAAGGGGGCGGTGCCATTGTCTGTCCTTTCCGTCCTGTCTGACCCGATCGGCGCTCAGCCGAACTTCATGTTGTCGACGCCGATCAGCCTGTTGTAGAGCCAATAGAGCGCCAAGACGCCAAGCAGCAGAAGCGTGCCGAGGGCGGCCGCCAGCCCCCAGTTCAGCGAGCTCTGCATGTGATAGGCGATCATATTTGAGATCAACGTGCCCTTCTGGCCGCCGACGAGCGCGGGCGTGATGTAGTAGCCGATCGCCAGGATGAAGACGAGAATGGAGCCCGCGCCGACGCCGGCCACGGTCTGCGGCATGTAGACCCGCCGGAAGGCCGTGACCTGATCGGCGCCGAGCGATCGCGCGGCACGCATGAAACTCGGCGGAATCGTCCGCATCACGCTGTAGAGCGGCAGTATCATGAAGGGCAGCAGAATGTGGGTCATCGCGATCGTCGTGCCGGTCGCGTTGAAGATCAGCTGCATTCGGTTATCCTCGCCGATAATACCGACCCAGACCGCAAGATCGTTGATTATCCCCTGCGTCTGCAGCAATGCGATCCACGCCGTGGTTCTGACCAGAAGCGACGTCCAGAACGGCAGCAACACCAGGATCATCAACAGGTTGCTGATCCTCAGCGGCAGCACCGAAAGCCAGTAGGCTAGCGGATAGCCCAGCAGCAGACACATCAGGGTCACCGAGCCACTGATGATCAGGGTGCGCCAGAACAGCGGCAGATAGATCCGGCGGTCGTCGGGCAAAGATTCAATACTGCCTTCGACATTGATTCGGCTGTCGAAGGCACTGACGTAGAATTCGGTCTGCAACGGATTCATCAGGCGTTTCATCGCGGACCAGATCGCAGGATCGTCCCACCGCTTGTCGATCTTGATGAACGCTTCCTTCCAGGGCCCCTCCTCCATCCGCTTGACCTTGCGGTTGGTCTTGAAGAACAGGCTGCGGGTGCCGGCGACCTCGAAATTGAACCGTGTGGCGACCTTGCCAAGGGTCTTCGCCGCACCGGCCTCCTTCACATCCTGGACGAACTGCTCGAACACGGCTTCGTCCGGGACGCCCTCGCCGTTCCACTGTTGCATTGCAGCCGTGGTGCGATGCAGGATCTGGCCGAGCTCGGGGCTGTGGACGCTGCGCGTCAGCATGACCGTGATCGGCCACACGAACGTGATCAGGACGAACAGGCCCAGGGGCGCGACCAGCAGCAGAGCGCGTATCTTCTGTCGCCGGGTCGCGCGCGCCAGTTTGACCTTTAGCGGGATGCCGTCGTCACTGGCGACGAGCTCGCTGGGCTGCACTGCGGTATCAACCATGATCCATATTCCTCGACACGAAACTTTCCGACTCTATCGGCCAGCCCCCGTCCGCGCGCAAACGACGGTCCGGCTCAAACGGTCGGCTCCATCAGCTTGATGAAATCGAGCGCCCGGCAATCTTCGGTTTTCCAGCCCACCTTGGCCATCGATCCCTCGTTCAGAACCTTGTGACCGGAGGCGTTCGGGATCTTGACGATGAAGTCGTCATGCCCGGCAACCGACATGCGCGTGCGAATATGGTCGCCCAGATAGATCAGTTCCTCGATCTTGCCGTCGAGCACATTGGGCACCTGCCCCTCGTCCGGGTTGATCTCGACCCGTTCCGGCCTGAGCGACAGCATGGTGCGATCGCCCGCCCCGGACACGTTGATCGACAACGCCTCCACCGTGCCGCCGGCATCCAGATCGATCTTGCAGGTGCCGTTCGCGCTGTCGACGTCCGTGACGGTGCCTTCGAGCTTGTTGTTCTCGCCGATGAACTGGGCGACGAAGCTGTTTTCGGGCAGCTCGTAAAGCTTTTCAGGCGACGACAACTGCTGGATCACGCCATCATTGAACACGGCGATGCGGTTCGACATGGTCAGCGCTTCGGACTGGTCGTGGGTCACGTAGACAACCGTCACGCCCAGGTTTTCGTGGATATGCTTGATCTCGTACTGCATCTGCTCGCGCAGCTGCTTGTCGAGCGCACCCAGGGGCTCGTCCATCAAAACCAGATCCGGCTCGAACACCAGGGCCCGGGCAACCGCGACGCGCTGCTGCTGACCGCCGGACAGCTGGGCCGGACGGCGGCCGCCGAACTCCGGCAGTTCGACCATGGACAGGGCCCGGTTGACCCGTTCCTCGGTTTCCGCCTTGCCCATGCGGCGAACCTGCAGCGGGAACGCCAGATTCTCAGCCACGGTCATATGCGGAAACAGGGCGTAGTTCTGAAACACCATGCCGATGCCACGCTTGTGCGGCGCCACATTGTTGATTGGCTGATCGTTGAGAAAGATCTCGCCGTGGGTGGCCGGCTCAAAACCCGCCAGCATCATCAGACAAGTCGTCTTGCCCGAACCGGACGGTCCGAGCATGGTCATGAACTCGCCTTTTTCGATATCGAGGTTCAGGTCTTTGACGACCAGAATCTCACCATCGTAGCTCTTTTGAACGCCATCAAACCGAACCATGTGTTCGGCGCCGTTCCCAGCCTCACCTGCCATTCGACAGCCCCTTCCGTTGTTCCCACCCGGTCATTCTTGTTCGAGACCTTTGGTATACAAGCTATAGCCCGAAAGCCACCTAGAGTCGACTGCCAGCCGACATGGATCAGTCACTTTTCAAAACGTTGCGCTCCGGGCCGTATGGGAACCCGGTGATGTTGCGATTGCCGTCTTCCGTGATCACAAGGATGTCGTGCTCACGATAACCGCCGGCGCCAGGCTCGCCTTCGGGCACCATGATCATGGGTTCCATCGACACGACCATGCCCGGCTCGAGCACGGTCTCGACGTCTTCGCGCAGCTCCAGTCCCGCCTCGCGGCCGTAGTAATGGCACAGCACGCCGAAGGAATGGCCGTAGCCGAACGTGCGGCGGTGAAGCAGTCCGTAGCCGGCATAGATCTCGTTGAGCGCATGGGCGATGTCACAGCACCTGGCGCCGGGCACGAGCAGGTTCATGCCGGCCTCGTGCACTTCGCAATTGATCTGCCAGAGGCGCAAATGCGCATCCGATGCATGTTCGGCGAAAAGAGTGCGCTCGAGTGCGACGTAGTAGCCGCCGACCATCGGAAAGCAATTGAGGCTCAGTATGTCGCCGGCTTCAATCCGGCGCGATGTCA
>JBPCWF010000172.1:0-3077 GCA_051009775.1 Hyphomicrobiales bacterium
CTCGAGAAGGGGTTCGGCGACAGTCCGGAAAGCGTTTACGAGACCATAATGGCCGCGGCGGCGACCGGACTCGCCGGCTGCTCCATCGAGGATCACACCGGCAGGCCGGAGGTGCCGATCTTCGACAAGGCGCTCGCCGTAGAGCGGATCGACGCGGCGGTCGAGGCCTGCAGGGCGCTGCCGCACGATTTCGTTCTGACGGCCCGGTGCGAGAACCTGCTCTGGGGCCGACCCGACCTCGACGATGTGATCGGCCGGCTACAGGCCTATGAGGCGGCCGGGGCAGACGTGCTCTATGCGCCGGCGCTCCCGGACCTCGACGCGATCCGCAAGGTGTGTTCGGCATTGAACAATCCGGTCAACGTCATCATGGACACGCCAGGCGCCACGTTCGGTGTCGACGAGCTTTCCGCTGCCGGGGTCAAACGCATCAGCGTCGGATCGGCGTTCGCCCAACTCGCCTATGGCTCTCTTGTCTCCGCCGCGCGGGAGATCGCTCAAAACGGCAGCTTCGATTTCACAAAAACCGCCATGGATTATTTCGAGCTCGCGGCCTTGTTCACGCCGGTCACGGACACTCACAAGGATTTTACCTGAGCGGTTACCTTTTCTTGGGCCTTTTTGGCCATGATTGCCGCCAATTTTGTTGGGAGGCGGCAATGTTTTCATCCGGCGCAATACACACGGCCGGCCTTCGCCGGCTGAAGGTTGATCTGAGCAATCGCTCCGACGAGGTCGATCTCTCGCCGTCGAAAGCCGTGGCGATCCTGCAGCTGATATTTGCAGCCGTATGGCTGTCTTTCTGCATCCCCCTGACCTTTGCGTTCGGCCAGGCGCCGATCTATGTGATGGCGTTCGTGGCGATGTTCCCGCTGCTTGGCATCGGCATGGTCGTGGGCGCGCTCAGCATGTTGCTCAGAAGCCGTGTCGTCAGCTTCAAAGATGACGGCGTCGCGGTCAAAGAGCGGTCCTGGCTGACAGCACAGGAATGGCATGCGCCCTATTCGGAGTTCGAGGGCGTGCTGTGGCGGGAATACACCCGGCGCAGCAAGAACAGCACGACCACTTTCCAGATCATCGAGCTGAAACATTCCGAACCGGAGAAAACCCTGCCACTTCAGGTCAGCACGAAGAAGAAGCTGCCGCGGCGGGACTGGGATGACTATGCCCGCCGGCTCAAGCTGCCGGCGCTCAGGCAGAGCGGCGACGACGTCATCGAACGCGCGGTCGGCGATCTCGACAAGTCGCTCAAGGACCTGACCGAAGAAAACAAGGTGAATGTCGCCTGGGATCCCAATCAGCCGGTGCCCGACGGCCTTGCGACGGAACCGGTGACACTGCCGGACGGTGACGGCCTGCGGGTCACCATCCTGGCGCCGCTCTATCCGCTGACAGTCCAGGTCATGTTCTACGCCGTCCCCTCGGTCTTCATCGGGGTCGGCGCGATCGCTCCAGGCGCATGGCCGGCCGCCCTCATCGGCGCGGCGTTCATGGCGCTTGCGTGGTTCAGCCTTCGCCACGGCAACAAGGCTTCGCGCTACATTCTGCTGAGCCGCGACACGGTCACGGTGCATGACGGCAGCCGGAACAAGCGCAAAGCCGAACGCACGATCCGGCTCGACGACATCGCCGGCATCACCGTTCAGCGCGCCCGCTCAGGCATGGGCCCCGAGCTGCGGATCGGCTCCAGGCAGGACGAAACCGCGATCGGGCAAGGCCTCAGCCGTGACGCCCTCGACTGGCTGCGCAACTACATCATCGCCGCCATCGCCACGGCCTGACAGCGGGTCGGGGCCGGCGTCACACGGACCGGGTTATCCCGCCGTCGACCCTGATGTTCTGGCCGGTGATGTAGCCGCCGCCGTCTGACGCCAGAAAGGCGATCGTCGCGGCGATTTCATCGTTCTTGCCATAGCGCCCCATCGGAATGCGTTCCCGGAACTCGTCCTTTTCCGGCAGGCTGTCGATGAAGCCCGGCAGCACGTTGTTCATGCGGATATTGTCGGCGGCATACTCGTCCGCGAAAAGTTTGGCGTAGGCGGCAAGCCCCGCGCGGAACACGCCCGACGTCGGAAACACCGGATCGGGCTCGAACGCGGCGAAGGTCGAGATGTTGACGATCACGCCGGATTTCTGCTTCTGCATGATCGGCGTCACCAGCCGGATCGGCCGCACCGCGCTTAGGAAATAGACCTCCATGCCCTGGTGCCAGTCCTCGTCGGTAAGCTCAAGGACCGGCCCTCTGGGCCCGTGTCCGGCACTGTTGACGAGAACATCGACGCGGCCCCAGCGCTCGACGGTCTGATCGACCAGCCGCTGGAGGTCGTCATTGGACTGGTTGGAGCCGGTCACCCCGATGCCGCCCAGTTCGTTCGCCAACGCCTCGCCCTTTCCCGACGAGGACAGGATCGCCACATTGAACCCGTCTTCCGCCAGTCTGCGCGCCGCGCCGGCGCCCATGCCCGAGCCGCCGGCGGTTATGATCGCTACTTTTTCTGCTGCCATGGTGTGTTCCTTAACCTAATACCGATGTGACCTGCAGGCGGGTCACCACGCCTCCGGGTAAAGGCCGGAGCTCGACGTTGAACCACACTGCACGCCGCCCATTTCATCGGTTACGACCCGTCGATCGAATAGACCGACGTGTCGGATACGTCGAAAGGACGGCCGGTGGCAAGTTCAGTTAGCTGCACAATCGCAAAAAACTTGTAGAAACCGGGTACGAACAGAAGGTTGAACTCCCCACGGGCGAGGTTCTGTGTCGCCTCGGCGCGCGTTCCCTCAAGCGGAACGCGGACCAACCGCCCATCACCGGCATCCACCAGCGGCACTTCCGGAATCGGTGCGGTCCAGGAGGCGTGCGCGGGATCGGTCCCAACCAGCCCCTCACCTTTGAGTATACGTTGCGGCCGATAAATCGTTTCGTAGTGGTCTTCTGCCGTCGTCGAGTAATTAGCAACGGGCTCGACCACAAAATACAACCTGACTTCAGACGCACTGGCGCCGGAATCCGCCAAAAAAGATACGTTATATTGAATTGTTTCTCCCGGCACGAAGACGGTTTTTCGATCTCCGAC
>JBPCWF010000173.1:0-6115 GCA_051009775.1 Hyphomicrobiales bacterium
ACAGCGCAACCGGTGAGTACGCAAGACCTAATCTCACCGGAATTTGCGCTGGAAACGACGAAACATTCGCATACACTTATTTACTAAAAGTGAAGGTGGGCGGTCTTGTGGCCGTTCCATGGCGCCGATGCGCAGGTTAAGGGGCCATATAGGGGCGCTCCGTCGCCCTTTTTGCCCCTGTTTTTCCATTTGAACACGTTGGGAGCCGCGTCCGTGTTCGGTGACTGGAAGAGTTTCTTGGAGTCGGGGCTGCGCGCAGACGGTACGGATGCGGCGGGCCGGCAGCCGGGCACGATCATTTCAGCAGTCAGCGGCTCTCTGCGGGTGCGATAAGGGCGTCGCGCCAGCCCGCGAGATCGTCAGGCCGGGTTTCATAGGCGGGCACATCGGCAGACAGCTTCAGCCAGGACTGCTTGCGCCCAACCCATAGATGCGCCACCTGCACGAGCCCGCGCGTGTTGTCGAGCCTTCCGGCTTTCAGGGTGACCCGATCCGTTGCGCGCGAGGACTGATGATAGATGCGCGTCCCGCATTCGGGACAAAACCAGCACGTGGTGCGCGAACCGCCGTCCGCCGGCTGCTCATAGGCCACCGGAGAGCCATGAACCGCCAGATCCGCCAACCGCCCCGGAGCCGACAGCGCGAAGGCGGACGCGGACTGCTTCTGGCATTCCAGACAATGGCAGGCATAGAGCACGACGGTGCGGGCGGTCAGCATATAGCGCACCGCACTGGCAGCCGCCTGTCATCTGTTTTGCCGGCACTACCGCGATCTCCCGTTTCCGGTTGGTGCGTCTTGCCGCCAGGCTATAGCGAGCCGCCGCCCGGCTTGCGCCACCAATTGAGCTTCGAACCCGTTGGCCGATGCCGCTATGCTCTTGGACGCATAACCCCCAGGGAGGATCGCATGAGCTTCTTCATCGGCGTGCGCGAAGCCGGCCGCACAACATATTTCAACGTCGACGACGCGACCAGCATCGCCCATGACCAGACCTCGATCGACCGTGCGCGGTGGAGCTTCAGGTTCGGATTCTTCGGGACAACCAGCGTTGTCGTCCAGCAGGACCTGGAGCGCGATGCCTATGACAGCATCACACGCTACTTCCGCGACAATTCAAGCGGGGTTTGACGGCCGCAGTCCGGACGCCGCGCGGCGCCCCGGCCATGATTCACGAAAGCGGCGTCGCGGCGACCCACCAGTCCTCATGCGACTGGGCCAGTTGGGCGGCGGCGGCGGCGGCCTCGGTTTCCCGGGCGAATAGGCCGAAACAGGTGGCGCCGCTGCCCGACATGCGCGCCAGCAGGCAGCCGTCGAGCGCGAACAGCGCGCTCTCGACATCGGCGATTTCGCGCACCGCCGCGGCGGCCGGCGGCTCCAGGTCGTTGCGGCATTCGCGCAGATAACCGGCAAGCTCCTCGGCCGAATGGAAGCGCGCCTTGGGCAGCGCCGGCCCGGCGGTGTCGAGCGTGGCACCGGGCTCAAGCCCCAGCGCCTGGAACACCGGACCGGTCGGCACCGGCACGCGCGGGTTGACCAGAACCGCATGGACTTTCGGAAGCTCGGGCGCGGGTTCGACGATCTGGCCGACACCGCTCATCAAAGACGCCCGCGAGCGCAGGCAGACCGGCACGTCGGCGCCAAGCCCGACCGCGATCTGGTGCAGGGCGGTCTCGCTCATGGACGCGTCGTTGAGCTTGAGCAGCGCGCGCAGGCAGGCTGCCGCATTGGCCGAGCCGCCGCCGATGCCCGCTGCCACGGGCAGGTTCTTTTCAAGCCGGATCGCCGCGCCCGGCGGAATGTCGCCGAACCCGTGGGCGAGCGCATGGGCCGCCGCGATCACGATGTTGTCGCGTGGTTCCGGCAGCTCGCCCGCAAACGGCCCGGTGGCGGTCAGGGTGAAGCTCGGCGCTTTCTCAACCGTCACCGCGTCGCCGATGCCGGTGAACGCGACCAGGCTTTCAAGCAGATGATAGCCGTCGTCGCGCCGCCCCAGCACGTGCAGGGAAAGGTTGATCTTTGCAGGCGAGAATTCCGTCACCGCGGTCATGACGTGCTTCCGGTCTCATTGCGATCGGTTCGGCGGCTTGCCGGTGTCCTGCCCGGCAGAACGCACCGCACGCGCGCTCCGGTCACATACCACCGACCGGAACGGAAACTACGACTTGTTCGGGCTGTTGGAAACCGTCGACGGATTGTCGTCCTTCAGCCCGTTTTCCAGCTTGAGCTCGATCTTCTCCAGGTTCTCCGGCTCAGGTCCCAGATCCTTGGCGTGACGCCACTGGAACTTCGCTTCCACCTTGCGGCCGACGCGCCAGTAGGCATCGCCCAGATGGTCGTTGATGACCGGGTCCTCGGGCCGCAGCTCAACCGCGCGCTCGAGGTGCTCGACCGCCTCTTCGTACTGCTTGAGCTGGTAGTGCGCCCAGCCGAGGCTGTCGACGATGTAACCGTCATTGGGCCGCAGCTCGACGGCCTTGCGGATCATCTTGAAGGCCTCGTCCAGATTGTGCCGCTGCTCGACCCAGGAATAGCCGAGGTAGTTCAGCACCAGCGGCTGGTCCGGCTGCAGTTCGAGCGCCTTTCTGAAGTCCGCTTCGGCCAGCGGCCACTGCTTGGAACGCTCGTAGCAGATGCCGCGGAAGTAGAACACGGTCCAGTGCCTCTGCTCGATGTCCCCGATCAGGCCGATCGCCTTGGTATAGGCACCGGCAGCTTCCTTGAACTTCGAGTTGCCGCGCAGAATGTTGGCCAGCGTCATGTGCGGCTGATAGCGCGTGCCGTCGCGCGCGATCAGCTTGTCCAGCTTGTCGCGGGCGGCGTCGGCCTTGTCCAACTGGTTCAGGTCGAGCGCGATCTGGATGTCGGCATTCTCGCGCAGCGGCGAGGTCTCCGGAATGCGCTCGTAGACGTCGATCGCGAGCTGATGAAGCTTGGCGTCTTCGTAGATATCGGCCAGCAGGGTCAGGGCAATCGGGAACACCGGCTTCAGATCGAGTGTCATCTGCGCATAGATGATGGCGAAGTCGATGCCGGATTCATCCGCCAGCGCGCTGGCCAGCCCGAACAGGGCCTCCGCCGCGCCCTCGCGGGCATCGCCGACCATCGGCTGCGGCGCGGTGCCGGCCTCGTCCTGATCCAGCATGCGGCCAATCAGCGGATGACGGTTGGTCGACTTGGCATAGGTCTCGTAAATGCCCCGCGCCTTGTCGCGGTCGCCATTGCGGCTGAGGAAGCTGCCATAGGCCTGGACCACCCTGAGCGACGATCCGGCCGACGCATAGGCCCGCTCGTAGAGCTCGCGCGCCTCCTGCTCGAAGCCGCCGACATCGGCGATCAGCGCGGCATGGAAGGTCTGGTAGATGCCGAAGGATTCGGTGCGCGACAGTTTCTTCAGCGCGCTCAGCGCCTCCTCGGTGCGCTTCTCGGCGGCGAATGACCACGCCGTCAGAAGCGCCGACGTCAGCTCTCCGATCGGGCCGTGGGACGCGGCCTGCCAATGCTGGCGGGCATCTTCGTGACGGCCGGCCTTGAAGTCGCGAATGCCCAGGACAATGCGCGCGGTCCGGTTGCGGCTGTCCTGCGCGATCACCCGGCGGGCCAGGCGTTCGGCCCGGTCGGTATTGCCCGAACTCAGCTCGAGCAGGAACGTGCGCTCCAGGATGACCGCATTGTTGGGATCCGTGCGCAGGGCCTGGCCGTAGAACTCCGCCGCCATGGCGTTGTCGCGATGCTTGCCCGCGAACCGTCCGGCGAGATAGTTGCCGGATTGCGAGAACTGGCCGCTCTCATAGGCCGACAGCGCCGGCACCGATGTCAGCGACGTCGCGCCAAGTGCAAACGCCAGCGCCGCGACGGCGCTCAGGGCGATGCGTTTTGAGCCATGGTGAAAGCGCGCCTTGGGTCGTTTCGCCATTACGTTGGTTCCAATCCGTGGTTTCATCTCAGCAAGATCGATTCGAATGCCGCGCCGCGGGGAATTCTATACGCCAGAGGACCTAACATACATGCGAAAACAATTTTATGGCCTTCACATGTTCGGATAGTTCGGCCCTCCGCCACCTTCCGGCACGACCCAGTTGATGTTCTGCGCCGGGTCCTTGATGTCGCAGGTTTTGCAGTGCACGCAGTTCTGCGCGTTGATCACGAAGCGCGGCCCGTCCGGCCCGTCGTCCAGGACCTCGTAGACGCCGGCCGGGCAGTACCTCTGCGCCGGCTCGTCGAACTGCGGCAGGTTGCGCGCGATCGGCACCGTGGCGTCCTTGAGCTGCAGGTGCACCGGCTGGTCCTCTTCATGGTTGGTCGCGGAAAAGGACACATTGGTCAGCCGGTCGAAACTGATCACCCCGTCAGGCTTTGGATAGTCGATCTTGCGGCATTCGCTGGCCGGCTTGAGGCAGGCATGATCCGGCTTGCCGTGCTTCATGGTGCCGAACAGGGAGACACCCAGAAGCTGGTTGAGCCACATGTCGAAACCGCCGGCCGCAAGACCGGCATAGAGACCGAGCTTCGACCACAGCGGTTTCACGTTACGCACCATCTTGAGGTCCTTGTAGACCCATGATGCCCGGAACTTCGCTTCATAG
Organism: Hyphomicrobiales bacterium; assembly: GCA_051009775.1. Lineage (GTDB taxonomy): Bacteria > Pseudomonadota > Alphaproteobacteria > Rhizobiales > JAJFHB01 > JBPCWF01. The sequence continues at coordinate 4,585 of JBPCWF010000173.1, forward strand.
TCGGTGATCTCGTCACCTTCGCGCCCGGCCTGCACGGCGTCGAACGCGGCTTCGGCGGCGAGCATGCCGCTCTTCATGGCGTTGTGGCTGCCCTTGATGCGCGGCACGTTGAGGAAGCCCGCCGAACAGCCGATCAGGCAGCCGCCCGGGAAGGTCAGCTTGGGAATCGACTGGTACCCGCCCTCGCTGATGGCGCGCGCACCATAGGCAATGCGCCGTCCGCCCTCCAGCACCGGCTGGATCAGCGGATGATGCTTGAAGCGCTGGAACTCCATGTAGGGATGGAGATGCGGGTTGGAATAGTTGAGGTGTACGACGAAGCCGACCGACACCAGGTTGTCTTCCAGGTGGTACATGAAGCTGCCGCCGCCGGTCGCGTTGCCGAGCGGCCAGCCCATGGTGTGGGTCACCTGCCCCATCCTGTGCTTTTCGGGATCGATCTCCCACAGCTCCTTGATGCCGATGCCGAACTTCTGCGGCTCGCGGCCCTCGTCGAGCTTGAACTCGCCGATCAGCCGCTTGGCGAGCGAACCGCGCACGCCTTCGCCGATCAGGACGTATTTGCCGTGAAGCTCCATGCCGGGCTGGAAGTCGGACTTTTCGGTGCCGTCGCCGGCGATGCCGAAAATGCCGGTGACCACGCCCTTGACCGATCCGTCGTCGCGGTAGACCAGATCCGAGGCGGCAAAGCCCGGATAGATCTCGACGCCCATGGCCTCGGCCTGCTCGCCGAGCCAGCGGCAGACATTGCCGAGACTGACCGCGTAGGCGCCGTGATTGCTCATGAGCGGCGGCATCAGGAAGTTGGGCACGCGCACCCCCCCGCCCGGCCCCAGCATGTAGAAGCGGTCCTCGGTGACCTCGGCATGGATCGGCGCGCCGCGGTCCTTCCAGTCCGGGATAAGCTCGTTGAGCGCGATCGGATCGCTCACGGCGCCTGAGAGGATATGGGCGCCGACTTCGGAGCCCTTCTCGAGTATGCAGACGGTGATTTCGCTGCCGGCGGCCTCGGCGAGCTGCTTCAGCCGGATCGAGGCTGCAAGGCCGGACGGCCCGGCGCCCACGATCACGACGTCATATTCCATCGCTTCGCGTTCGGACATGTCGCTACCCTCTCCGCTTGGAACAGGCCGAATCCTGAACTATTCCGCGCTGTCACAGAGGGGTCATAATCCGCCGGGCGCGCATAGCGCAAGTCAAATCGGCCCGTGCGGCTAACCGCCCCTTAAGGCCGCACGGCAATGCGTGCGTTCAGTTCAGAGATCGCTATATTGGACGGCAGCGAAACCTGCCCATGGAATGCAGCACAACGGTGACCGGCGCACGACCAGAGAACGACGAGCTCGACCTGCTCAGATGGTATGCCGAGATGGGCGTCGACGAGGCGATCGGCGACGAACCGGTCGACCGCTATGCGGAGAGCGCGGCACAGGCGAAACGCGCGGCAGAGGCCAGGGAAAAGCCCCGCGCGGCGCCCGAAACGCCCCCTGCCCGCGCGCGCTCCGCGCCGCGAGCGCCCGCGGCCGCACCG
>JBPCWF010000174.1:0-8011 GCA_051009775.1 Hyphomicrobiales bacterium
CTACTGGTCCTTGAGATGCCGTTCCAGCGCAACGTCGATGCTGGCATAGGGCTCCTGGCGCTCGACGCTCCAATCGCGCAGAAGCTCCAGAGGTATAGGCTTGCCGGTGACCGCGCAGCGCACGAAATCGCCCGGCTTGTCGATATGGTATTCGCTCGCCTGATAGGTCAGGCGCGCCTCCTGACCGGCTGTGAATTTTGGTTCGAATCTGTTCATCTGTCCGCCCAGGCCTTATGCCGACCGGCCTCGGAAACCGGTTCGGCTCTGCCCTCTTACCTGGCGACATACCTAATGCCCCATCGCGGCTTTGGCCAGTGCCGAAAACGTCCTATTCGTCGGCGCGGCGCTGTTGTTCGGGCGTGCGGTCCTCAGAAGGATGGAAGACCCCCACAATCTCAACACGCTCTGTGATCCGGTAGACGACGATGTATCCAAATTTTGGCACTACCAACTCGTAAGTGCTCTCGACTACGCCCGTTCGACCAAGCAAAGGAAACTCAGCAAGTCGGGCAATGGACTCGAAAATGCGACCGCAAACGCGAGCTGCCGCTGAAGGATCCTGCTCGCTTATGTAGGAGTGAATGGATTCGATGTCCGAAAGGGCGACCCGCCGAAACCGGATCTTCATTCCGCTGTCAGCTTGCGAATAACGGCCTGAACATCGTCATTTGACGCCAAGGGCCCAGGATCAGACAATCGGCGGCGCACTTCCGCCTGCTGTTCCGGAGAGAGGTGGATATCCAACTCATCCTGTTCGACAAGCGCCATGATCATCTCACCCAACTCGTCCTGCCGGCTCTCTGGTAGAGCCTTCGCCTTTTCGATCGCCTGTTCGAGAAGTTTGGTCATTGAAGCAGTTTACCACAGGGCTGCGATTGCTGCATCCGAGCTCTAAAATAGGTTGCCCTGGTCGTCACCGGGGCTCTTGCGGGTTTTTGGCACTGGCTTTTTCTTTTTCGGGGGCGCGTCTCCACCGTCTTCGATGCGGGCGCCCACGCGGCCGTCATGGAACGCGAGGGTCACGGCGAGTCCGGGATCGGTGTCGGCGGCGGCGCGGACCGGGGCGTCATCCGCGCCCAGCACCAGGGCATAACCCCGGCTCAGCACTTCACGATAGCCAAGGCTCGACAGCAGCTTCACCTGCGTCGCCAGCGCCACAGTCTTGGTTTCGACACCCCTGGCGAGCGCACCCTGCGCCCGTCCCGACAGCTTGCCGATCTCGGCACGGAAACGTTCGAGCTGCAGCCTGAGCGGTTGCGGCGTCAGTCGCGCACCGGCTCTCGCAAGGTTGGCTCCGGCCACCTGTGTACTTGCCTTGAGCGCCAGGCCGAGGCGGCCGGCCGCCATGTCAAAACGCTGACGCGGCAGGGCCAGGAGATCGGTCAGCCTGGGCAGGCCGCGGGCGGCGCCGCGCAGCGCGGTCTTGGCCTCCTCGAGCCGGCGCCACAGCCCACGGGACTGGCGTCTGGCGAGATCGCCGACGGCCGCAACCAGTTCGGCGCGCACCGGGACCGCACGCTCGGCCGCCGCGGTCGGGGTCGGCGCGCGCTCGTCGGCGACGTAGTCGATCAGGGTCCAGTCGGTCTCATGGCCGACCGCCGAGATCAGGGGAATCTGGCTTTGCGCCGCGGCGCGCGCCACGATTTCCTCGTTGAAGCCCCAGAGGTCCTCCAGGCTGCCACCGCCGCGCGCCACGATCAGCAGGTCCGGCCGGGCGATCTCGCCGTCCGCTTCGAGCGCGTTGAAGCCGCGGATGCCGGCGGCCACTTCCTCGGCGCATTTCTCGCCCTGAACCCGCGCCGGCCACACGATGACCGTGGTCGGGAAGCGGTCCGACAGCCGGTGCAGGATGTCGCGGATGACGGCGCCGGTGGGCGACGTCACCACGCCGATGACGCCCGGCATATAAGGCAGTGCCTTCTTTCGGTCCTCGTCGAACAGGCCTTCGGCGGCGAGCTTCTTCTTGCGCTCCTCGAGCAGCGCCATCAGGGCGCCGAGGCCTGCCGGCTCCATCGCCTCGATGACGATCTGGTATTTCGACTGGCCGGGATAGGTCGTGAGCTTGCCGGTGACCACGACTTCGAGGCCCTGCTCGGGCTGGATCTTGAGCCGTTGCGCGACGCCCTTCCACATGACGCCCGCGAGCACCGCCTTGTCGTCCTTCAGATCGAGATAGACATGGCCCGATCCCGGACGGCTGACCCTGCCGAGTTCGCCGCGGACCCGGACATGGCCATAGGTGTCTTCAACCGTACGTTTAAGCGCCGCGGAGAGTTCGCTGACGGAATATTCGGCGATGTTGGCACCGGCCGATCCTTCCGGACCCGGGGGGCTATCGAATGGCCAATCTGTCTGCATGGGTGTTCTGCGAATCCCCTTCCGTTTCCGCTCTCAAGTGCTACAAATCATACGCCTGCAGGCGGGATCAAGAGTTATACGAGGAGGCGGCGGAAAATGAACGTTCTGGTCATCGGTTCGGGGGGCCGGGAACACGCATTGTGCTGGGCACTTGCCAAAAGCCCGGAGCTCACCAGGCTCTACTGCGCGCCGGGCAACGGCGGCATTCGCGATGTTGCGAACTGTTTCCGGCTCGACCCGGCGGACCACGGATCGGTGATCCAGTTCTGCGTCGACGAAGCGATCGACCTGGTGGTCGTCGGTCCGGAAGCACCGCTCGTCGGCGGCCTTGTGGACAGCCTCGAAGGTGCGGAAATCCCGGTGTTCGGTCCGAGCGCAGCGGCAGCGCGGCTCGAAGGCTCCAAGGGCTTCACCAAGGACCTGTGCGCGGCCAACAACATTCCGACCGCGCCCTATGGCCGGTTCTCCGATGCCGAAGCCGCCAAGTCCTATATCCGCGAAAATGCCGGACCGGTCGTGGTCAAGGCGGACGGGCTTGCCGCCGGCAAGGGCGTCATCGTCGCCGAGACCGAGGCCGAGGCCATGGCTGCGATCGATGCCTGTTTCGACGGCGAGTTCGGGGTTGCCGGGACGGAAGTGGTGGTCGAGGAGCGCCTGATCGGCGAGGAAGCAAGCTTCTTCGCCCTGGTCGACGGCGCAACCGCCCTGCCGCTCGCCACGGCGCAGGATCACAAGCGGGTACGCGAGGGCGATACCGGCCCGAACACCGGCGGCATGGGCGCCTATTCGCCGGCCCCGGTCATGACCGAAGCGCTTTGTCAGAGGACGATGAACGAGATCATCCTGCCCACGGTCAAGGCCATGAGCGATGCCGGCACACCTTATCGCGGCGTGCTTTATGCCGGGCTTATGATCACCTCGGCCGGACCACAGCTGATCGAATACAACGTGCGCTTCGGCGATCCGGAATGTCAGGTCCTGATGATGCGGCTGAATTCGGACCTGCTGGAGGCCCTGACTGCAACCGTCGGCGGCATATTGTCCAAGATCAGGCTGGACTGGCGGCCGGAAGCCGCGCTCGGCGTGGTCATGGCGACGAAAGGTTATCCCGGCGCCTATGCCAAGGGCTCGATGATCCATGGGCTCGATCATGCCGCGGAGGTGGAGGGTGTGGAAATCTTTCACGCCGGAACCGAACGGGTCGACGACCAGATCATCGCGGCGGGCGGCCGGGTGCTGAATGTCACCGCGCTTGGATGGACCGTGCAGGCGGCCCAGGAAAAGGCCTATGAAGCGGTCGACCGCATCAAGTGGCCGGACGGCTTTTGCCGCCGCGACATCGGCCACCGGGCGGTGGAACGGGAAACGGGAGAGGACTGAGTCGGGGCACCATGAGCGATCTGTTTCCGGGATTTGACGCACGGCGCATCGAGACCATCGGTGCGGAGATCTATCTGCGGGTCGGCGGGTCGGGACCGCCGGTGCTGCTGCTGCACGGCTATCCGCAGACCCATGCCATGTACCACAAGATCGCGCCGATGCTGGCCGACCATTTCACCGTCGTGATCCCCGACCTGCGCGGCTATGGCGACAGCTCCTGCCCGCCCAACGATGCGGACAATTTCACCTATTCGAAGCGCGCCATGGGCCAGGACATGGTTCATGTCATGGCCGAACTCGGCTTCACCCTGTTCGACCTTGTCGGCCATGACCGCGGCGGACGGGTCGCCTACCGCATGGCGCTCGATTACCCCGAGCGGGTGCAGCGGCTGGCGGTGCTCGATATCGTGCCAACCCACGCCATGTGGCACAATTTCACCGTCGGGCTGGCCATGCGGGTCTATCACTGGCTGTTCCTGGCCCAGCCCTCACCGCTGCCGGAAACGATGATCGGCAACGCGCCCGTGGACTATCTCGACTACACGATCGCAAGCTGGACGAAGACGGGCGACCTCTCGCGCTTTTCGGAACCGGCGCTCGACAGCTATCGCCGGTTCTTCTCCGAGCCCGAACATATCAGGGCGACCTGCGACGACTACCGAGCGGGCCAGACCTACGACCTCTATGCCGACGAGGCGGATTACGAAGCGGGCAACAAGATCACCTGCCCGATGCTTGCCATCTGGGGCGAAGCGGGCATCCCCGGCGAGACCGAAGGGCCGCTCAAGATCTGGCGCGAGTGGGGCACCGATGTGACCGGGCTTGCGGTCGATGCCGGCCATTTCATCGCGGAAGAAAACCCCGAGGCGACGCTCGCGGCGCTTCTGGCCTTCCTGACCGATTAGGAACATACGGGTGTGACGGAACCAAAGAAGATCAACCGCCAGGAAGAGTTCTCCGGCACCACGCCGGTGACCGAGGCGCACCGGCTCGACGAGGCCACGCTCACCGCCTATATGGCGGAGAATGTCGACGGCTTTGCCGGCCCGATCACCATCGAGCAGTTCAAGGGCGGCCAGTCGAACCCGACCTACAAGATCACCGCCGCATCGGGCTCATACGTGCTCCGGCGCAAGCCGCCGGGCAAGCTCCTGCCGTCGGCCCATGCGGTCGACCGCGAATACCGGGTGATCTCCGCGCTCCACGCCGGCGGCTTTCCGGTCGCGCGGCCTTATGCGCTTTGCGAGGACGACGGTGTGATCGGCACCATGTTCTACATCATGGACTGCGTCGAAGGCCGGATCATCTGGGAGGCGCATATGCCGGCCGCGGACCCGCGGGAACGCACCGCCGTGTTCGACGCCATGAACGAGACCATCGCCCGGCTCCACAGCTTCGACTACGAGGCGGCGGGCCTGGGCGATTTCGGCAAGGCCGAGGGCTATGTGGCGCGCCAGATCAGGCGCTGGTCGGAGCAGTACCGGCTGTCGGAAACCCAGAGCATCGACGAGATGAACCACCTGATGGACTGGCTGCCCGATGCCTGCCCGGCCTCGTCGCGCGCCAGCCTGGTCCATGGCGACTACCGGCTCGACAACATGATCCTGCACCCGGACGAGCCGCGCATCCTGGCCGTGCTCGACTGGGAGCTGTCGACGCTCGGCGATCCGATCGGCGATTTCACCTATCACTGCATGCAATGGCGCATGCCGCAGTCGAAGACCGGCGCGGGCACCGGCAGCCTGGCCGGCCGCGATCTCGACGCCCTCGGCATCCCGACGCTGGAACAGTATGTCGAACGCTATTGCGCCCGCACCGGGATCGACGGCATCGACAATCTGGATTTCTATTTCGCCTATAACTTCTTCCGCATCGGCGCGATCCTCCAGGGCATCGTCGGCCGGGTGCGCGACGGCACCGCGACCAGTCCCCATGCCAAGTCCATGGCGATGCTGGTGCAGCCGCTCGCGGCGGTCGCCTGGGACTATGCCAAACGCGCGGGCGCAAGGTGACCCCGGAACGCAGATGACCCCCGCAGTCGACGGCAAGCCTGCCTCGCATCCCTCGTTCAGCCTGGCACTCGGCGGCGGTGGCGCGCGCGGCCTCGCCCATATCGTCGCAATCGAGGCGCTCGACGAGCTCGGCGTGAGACCTCGGTTCATCGCCGGCGCGAGCATGGGCGCATTGGTCGGCGCGACCTATGCCTCAGGCATGAGCGGCCGTGAATTGCGGGACTATGCGTTCGAGGTTCTCGGCAACCGGATCGACACGGCGCGGCGGCTGTTGCGGCACGGCAGGTCGGGGCTGACCTCGCTGTTCGACTTCAATCCGTTCCGCTCCGCCTTCATCGACGGCGAAACTCTGCTCGACATCATCCTTCCGCCCGGCACGGCGGACGAGTTCCGCCTGCTTGACATTCCCATGGCGATCGTCGCGACGGATTTCTACGACCGCTCGGAACGCGACTTTGATGGAGGCCCGCTCAAACCGGCGCTTGCCGCCAGCATTGCCCTGCCCGGCGTGATCACGCCGCAGATCGTCGACGGCCGGGTGCTGATCGACGGCGGCGTGAGCAATCCGCTGCCGGTGGATCACCTGACAGGACGTGGCCGGATATCGGTCGCCGTCGATCTGACCGCCGGAGGATCAAAGCCGGAGGACGGCGTGCCGTCGACCACGGATGCCATGTTCGGCACGATCCAGATCATGCAGCATGCCATCACGCGGGCGAAACTTGCCGAGCACCCGGTCGATGTTCTGATCAGGCCGGACGTGGCGCGGTTCAGGGTGCTCGACTTCTTCCGCGTGCGCGACGTTCTCGCGGCATCGGAGCCGGTCAAGGACGAGCTCAAGCGCAAGCTTGAGGACGCCTTTACCCGCGCCTCTGCCTGAAGAACGCTTTTAGCAGCTCCGCCGCGCGGCGCTCTGAAATGCCGCTATAGACATCCGGTGCGTGATTGCAGGTCGGCTGGGCGAAGATCCGGGGGCCGTGCTCGACACCGCCCATCTTTTCATCGCCGGCGCCGAAATAGAGCCGCCGGATCCGGGCAAAGGAGACCGCCGTGGCGCACATGGCGCAGGGCTCGAGCGTGACGTAGAGATCGCAGTCTTCAAGCCGCTCGCGCCCCATGATGGCGCAGGCGTCGCGGATCGCCAGGATCTCCGCATGCGCGGTCGGGTCGGCCCGCTCGATGGTGCGGTTGCCGGCGCGCGCCAGCACCGTGCGGTCCGGACCGACGACGACGGCGCCGACCGGGACCTCGCCGCGCCCGGCCGCGCCTTCGGCCTCCTCAAGCGCCATATCCATGAATGTGTCGGTTCTGTTTGACATCGCGCCGGGAGATTGGTCTTTGGGCGGGCCAGCCGTCAAGCGTCCCGAGAATGCTCATGCCCAGGAAAACACCGACAAACACGGAGCCGGAACGCCACCCGGGCGAACGCATCGCCAAGGTGATCGCGCGCTCAGGCCTGTGCTCGAGGCGCGATGCGGAGCGCTGGATCGAGGCCGGCCGGGTCGCGGTCAACGGCCGGAAGATCGACAGCCCGGCGCTCAATGTCGGCGACGACGACGACATCCGGGTCGACGGCGAAGCCCTGCCCAAGGCGGAGGCGCCGCAGCTGTGGCGCTATCACAAGCCGGCCGGGCTGATCACTTCGCACAAGGACCCGGAAGGCCGGGCGACCGTGTTCGACAAGCTGCCGAAGGAACTGCCCCGGGTGATCTCGGTCGGCCGGCTCGACATCACGTCGGAAGGCCTGTTGCTGCTGACCAATGACGGCGCGTTGGCGCGCACGCTCGAGCTGCCCGAAACCGGCTGGCTGAGGCGCTATCGGGTGCGCGCCCATGGTGCAGTCGAGCAGAAGGCGCTCGATGCCCTGAACAACGGGGTCGAGATCGACGGCGTCAAATACGGGGCAATCGAGGCCAAGCTCGACCGTACTCAGGGCGGCAATGTGTGGCTGACCATGGGCCTGCGCGAAGGCAAGAACCGGGAAGTGCGGCGGGTTCTGGAACATCTCGGGCTCAGGGTCAACCGGCTGATCCGCATCTCCTACGGACCGTTTCAGCTGGGCGAGCTCAAGCGCGGCGAGGTCGCCGCGGTGCCGCCCAAGGTGCTGCGCGAACAGTTGGGCGCGCGGCTTGAGAAGGCGCCCGGGTCCAAGCGGGTGGAACACAAGAAAAATGCGCGTCGTCGGCGGAAAGCATAAGGGGGCCCGGCTCGCGACGCCCGGCTCGCGCGCCATACGCCCGACCTCGGACCGCACCCGAGAG
>JBPCWF010000175.1:0-4034 GCA_051009775.1 Hyphomicrobiales bacterium
TCAAATTCGGTCTGGCCGCGCTGATGTGCTTCGGCATCGCAACGGGCGCAAACGCCACGGTCGTCAAGTACAACTTCACCTCCGCACACGCAAAGAAGACGGTCTACAAGGGCAAGCGCGTCGTGTCCTTCAACACCGACCTCGCCCCGGGCTCGATCGTCATCCGCACCGCTCACCGCAAGCTTTACTTCATCGTCGGAGGCAGCACCGCCATCGAGTACGGCGTCGGTGTCGGCCGCAAAGGGTTCGAATGGACCGGCATCGAGAACGTGTCGCGCAAAGCCGAGTGGCCGGATTGGCATCCGCCCGTGGAGATGCGCGAGCGCCAGCCCGATATCCCCGAATTCATGCCCGGCGGCCCGGACAACCCGCTCGGCGCCCGCGCCCTCTATCTGGGCTCGACGCTCTACCGCATCCACGGCACGGCTGAGCCGCACACGATCGGTCAGGCCGTCTCGAGCGGATGCATCCGCATGTTGAACGACGATGTGATCGATCTGTATCAACGTGTTAAGGTTGGCGCGAAAGTCTATGTTTTCTAGCGTAGGCTCCGGCGTATGTTGAGATAGAGGGAGAGACGTCATGAACGCGGCGCACTGCAAGAGGATCGCACGGGCCTGCGCAGCCGCCATCGCGGTCGGCGCCACCGTGATGTCCGTGCAGACCGCCAACGCCGAGGCGGCGCGCGAACTGACCGTCGAAGGCCGCGCGGCGAAAACCGATCGGCTCGATCTGTCCAAAGCAAAAAAGAACACCGGTCCGGCCCGGAAATCAGACCGCCTGACCGCCACAGCGCCGTCCAGGCAAAAGGCCAAACCCGCACAGGCGAAGAAGACAGCCCGCGTATCGTCCGACCAGGGCGACGAGAAGGGTTCGGCCGCCGCGAAGCCGGCTAATCGCACCGCCAAGGGCGTGGACGACGTGCCGGAGGTCATTTTCGCCGAACCTGCCACTGAGACCGACGGAACCGCCCGGAACTTCGCCGACGGACGGATCGCCAAGCCGTCGTGGAAATTCCCGAAAGAAAGCCTGGACCGCTTCGGGCGCCGGTTCAATTATGTCTGGCAGCTCGGGACGGACACCAAATAGCTCCCGGGCCCACGCGCCCCCCATTTCCTGCCAGGACGGATTTACTGCCGCGATCGGATCGCCCGGCGGCAGGTCCTTTCATGCGTGCCTGGAACTTCGGCAACACATTTGGGCGCCGATCCGTCATACTGCGGGTCACGTTCCAGACACTGTCGATTCAAACCGACAGCGGTTTCTCTTGCCAGGAGGAATTGCGATGGCTGAAATCCATCACATCGACCCGACCCAGACCCAATCCGTCAAACTCGGCCTGATCGGCGTCCCGACCGATGTCGGCGCCGGCATGCGCGGCTCGTGCCTCGGCCCGGAGGCCCTGCGCATCGCGGGCCTGCCGCGCGCCCTCAGAGAGCTCGGCCACGGCGTTGTCGACCGCGGCGACATTGACGGCCCGCGCAATCCGGAAGAAGAGCCGAAGTCGGGCGGCAGGCATGTGGCGCAGGTGCGCGCCTGGTGCGACGCGCTGCAGGCGGAGGTTTTCGCCGCCCTCGAGGCGAACGAGCTGCCGGTGATCATGGGCGGTGATCACAGCATCTCCATGGGCTCGGTCAAGGGTGCGGCGCAGCATTGCGCCGAGACCGGCCGCCCGCTCTATGTCCTGTGGCTCGACGCCCATACCGATTTCAACACGCCGGTGTCCTCGCCGTCGGGTAATGTGCACGGCATGCCGGTCGCCGCCCTGTGCGGGCGCATCCACTCCAAGGAGCTCGGCTTCGAGGATGGCACCCCGGTGGTCGACCCGGTCAATTTCTTTCTGTTCGGCATCCGCTCGGTCGACCCGATCGAGCGCGCCGCGGTGGTCAAGAGCGGGCTCAACGTCTATGACATGCGCGCCGTCGACGAGCGTTCGGTGGTCGTCATCATGCGCGAAATTCTGGACAAGGTTGCGCAGACCGGCGGCCACCTCCATGTCAGCCTCGATGTCGATGTCCTCGATCCCTCGATCGCACCGGGGGTCGGCACCACGGTGCCGGGCGGGGCGACCTACCGCGAGGCGCATCTGTGCATGGAGCTGATTCACGAATCCGGCCTGCTCGGCTCGCTCGACATCGTCGAACTCAACCCTCTGCTCGACATCCAGGGCAAGAGCGCGCATATGCTGGTCGATCTGGCCGGCAGCCTGTTCGGCAAGCGCATCACCAACCCGGTCGCGGAGACCGGCGCAGCCGGCGACCGGGCGGCGAGCAAGTAGGGAGCGGGGCCCATGACCCTTAGTTTCGAAGATTATCTGGCACTCGAATCCGAACTCGGCGCCCATAACTACAAGCCGCTCGACGTGGTGCTGGAGCGCGGTGAAGGGGTCTGGGTCTGGGACACGGACGGCAAGAAATATCTCGACTGCCTGTCGGCCTATTCCGCGGTCAACCAGGGCCATTGCCACCCGAAGATCCGCCAGGCCATGTTCGAGCAGGCCGAACGGCTGACGCTGACCTCGCGCGCCTTCCGCAACGACCAGCTCGCGCTGTTCTACAAGGAGGTCGCCGAACTGACCAATTCGCACAAGATCCTGCCGATGAACTCGGGCGCCGAGGCGGTCGAGAGCGCGATCAAGGCGGTGCGCAAATGGGGCTACGAGGTCAAGGGCGTGCCGAAGAACCAGGCGGAGATCATCGTCTGCGCCGACAATTTCCACGGCCGCACCATCTCCATCGTCGGCTTCTCGACCGATCCGTCGGCGCGCGCGGGCTTCGGGCCGTTCGCACCGGGCTTCAAGGTCGTGCCGTTCGGCGACGCGGACGCGCTTGAGGAGGCGATCACACCCAACACTGTGGGCTTCCTGGTCGAGCCGATCCAGGGCGAGGCCGGCGTCATCATTCCGCCCGACGGCTATCTCAGGCGGATCCGCGAGATCTGCACCGCGCACAATGTTCAGCTCATTATGGACGAGATCCAGACCGGACTCGGCCGCACCGGCAAGCTGCTCGCCGAAGAGCACGAGGGTGTCGAGGCGGACCTTACCCTGATCGGCAAGGCGCTGTCGGGCGGTTTCTATCCGGTCTCGGCGGTGCTTTCCAATTCGGAAGTCCTCGGCGTGCTTCAGCCGGGACAGCACGGGAGCACCTTCGGCGGCAACCCGATGGCCTGCGCCGTGGCGCGCATGGCGCTCAAGGTGCTGGTCGAGGAAGGCATGATCGAGAACGCGCAGGCGATGGGCGACTATTTCCTCGACGGCCTCAAGTCGATCCGCAACAACCTGATCAAGGAGATCAGGGGTCGCGGGCTGATGATCGCGGTCGAGTTCCACGACGAGGCCGAAGGCGCGCGGCGCTATTGCGAGGCCCTGCGCGAAGGCGGGCTCCTGTGCAAGGAGACCCATGTCGACACGATCCGTTTCGCCCCGCCGCTGGTGATCACAAGGCAAGAAATCGACTGGGCGCTGGAGCGGATCGAGCCTGTATTGCGGATGCAGTAGGCGGGTTGGGCTATACGCTCCTTCTCTCTCTCGTCACCCCAAAGTCTCATTCGTCATTCCCGCCCTTTCTCCGTCATTCCCGCGAAGGCGGGAATGACGAGGGGAGGCGGGGATGACGAGAAAGCGGGAATGACGGGAGTGAGCGTCAGCCCGAAATCTCCGCCACCAGCGCATCCGTATCGACCTGGCGGCAATAGCCCTTGATCTCGTCGAGCGACCGGTCGTGGCGCTCCTGTGTGTAGGTGGCGCAGGCGTCGGGCACGAGCGTCACCAGATAGCCCAGATCACACGCGTCGCGCACGGCGGACTCCACGCATTGGTCCGTGATGAAGCCGGAAATCACCAGCTGGCGCACCCCCAGATTGCGCAGCACATAGTCGATATGGGTCGAGATGAACACGCTCGACGAAGTCTTAGGCAGGACGATTTCGTCGTCGCCGGGCGCGATATCGTCGATCACCTTGCCGTCCCACGAGCCCCGGGGCACGTGGAACCCGGTGATCTTGTAGTCGAGGCTGCGGTCGCGGCCGTCCTT
>JBPCWF010000176.1:0-2887 GCA_051009775.1 Hyphomicrobiales bacterium
GGCATCGGGCGCGGCAAGGGTCAGATGCTGCGGCGTCGCCTCGACCGAGGCGACGTCCTTGTGACCGGCCAGAAGCCGCATCTCTTCCGCGGTCGAAATATGCAGCACATGGACCCGCTTGCCGGCCTCGCGCGCCAGTCCGAGCAGCCGTTCGGTACACATCACAGCGGCGCGAACGTCACGCCACACCGGGTGGCTGGAGGGATCGCCCTCGACCTGCTCGCCGACGCGCTCGCGCAGGCGGAACTCGTCCTCGGAATGAAACGCGGCACGGCGCGTTATATTCGCCAGGACCGCCGCCACGCCGTCATCGTCCTCGACCAGCAGAGACCCGGTCGAGGAGCCCATGAACACCTTGACGCCGCAGCAGCCTGGCAGGAGTTCGAGCTCTCTCAACTGGCTGGCATTGTCGCGGGTGCCGCCCATATAGAAGGCGAAGTCGCAGAACATCCGGTGGTGCGCACGTTTGATCTTGTCGGCCAACGTGTCCGGGTCGATGGTCAGCGGGCTGGTGTTGGGCATCTCGAACACCGCCGTGACACCGCCCATGACCGCAGCGCGGCTGCCGGTCTCAAGATCTTCCTTATGCTCGTTGCCGGGTTCGCGGAAATGCACCTGGCTGTCGATGACGCCGGGCAGGACGTGCAGGCCCGACATGTCTATGGTTTGGCCGGCGTCGGCTTGTGAAAGATCGCCGAGTTCGGCGATCCTGCCGCCGGTCACGCCGATGTCGCGCAGGGCCCGCCCGTCATGATTGACGACCGTGCCGTTGCGTAGGATGAGATCGAAGGATTTGGGCAAAACGGAACTCGCTCCTTGAAGCTTTCGTTGCGCTTACGTAAATCTACCACCAAGTTCAAGTGCAAAACCGGGAAACCATGTCAAACGGCCATTACACCGAGCTTTCCGACCGTGCCGTGCTGCGCCTTGCGGGCGCGGACACGCGCACCTTCCTCCAGGGCCTCGTGACGGCCGATGTCGATCATCTGTCCGAAAGCCGGGCGCTTTACGCCGGCCTGCTGACCCCGCAAGGCAAGATCCTGTTCGACTTCTTCCTTGTCCAGCGCGGCGAGGAGATCTTCGTCGACTGCGCCCGGACGCAGGCGGCCGATCTGACCAAACGGCTGACCTTCTACAAACTCCGGGCCGCGGTCGATATCGAGGACGTGAGCCAGGAGCTTGCGGTGGTGGCGGTCTGGGGCGGTGACGGCCCGGCCACCACGGGCTCAGCCATTGCCTATGTTGACCCGCGGATCGCCGAAGCCGGCACGCGGCTCCTCGTGCCGGCCGGCGCGGTCGATGAAACGGCGGCGGAATTCGGCCTCGACGGTACGGACGAAGCGGCCTACCACGCCCACCGTATCACCCTCGGGCTTGCCGACAGCGTCAAGGATATCGGCTCCGGGGAACATTTCCCCCATGAGTGCAATTTCGACCAGATCGGCGGCATCGATTTCAAGAAGGGCTGCTATGTCGGCCAGGAGGTGGTGTCGCGCACCGAACATCGCGGCACGGCACGCAAGCGGATGGTGCCCCTGCACTTCGACGGCGCGGCGCCGGCCACCGGCACCGAGATCACCGGCAACGGCAAGGCGGTCGGAGAAATCCTGTCGACGGCGGGCAATCTCGCGCTCGGCCTGATCCGGCTCGACCGGGCCCGGTCCGCATTGGAGGCCGACGGCGCGCTCACGGCCGGGACCGATACCGTTCACCTGGACAAGCCCGACTGGGCCCGGTTCGACCTGCCCGGTGCCGCCGAATGACCGCCGCCCATGACGACGGCAGGCCGCGCTGCACCTGGCCTAGCGAAGATCCGCTCTATGTCGCCTATCACGACGAGGAGTGGGGCGTGCCGGACTGGGACGACCGGGCGCTGTTCGAGAAGCTGATCCTGGACGGCTTCCAGGCCGGGCTCTCGTGGATCACCATCCTGCGCAAGCGCGACGCGTTCCGCGCGGCGTTCGACGGGTTCGAGCCGGAAATCATCGCCGGCTACGGACCGGACAAGGTCGAGGCCCTGATGGCGGATGCCGGGATCGTGCGCAACCGGGCGAAGATAGAGGCGACCATCGGCAATGCCCGCGGTTATCTGGACATCATGGAGGGCGAAGGCTTCTCCAACTATCTCTGGGGCTTCATGGACGGCGCACCGCTCCAGAACACCTTCCGCACGAGCGCCGATGTCCCGGCCGAGACGCCCCTGAGCAAGACCATTTCGAAGGACCTCAAGAAACGCGGCTTCCGGTTCTGCGGTCCGACCATCGTCTATGCCTTCATGCAGGCGGTCGGCATGGTCAACGATCACCTGGAGACCTGCTTCCGCCACCGGGACTGCGCCGCGCTCGCGCGCGCACGGCGCTGAACCGCCCGATGACGGCCAGGGACGACACGATGCCGCGCGCCTGGCAGCGCATGCTGAGCGGGCGCCGGCTCGATCTCCTCAACCCCTCCCCGCTCGATATCGAGATCGAGGACATCGCGCACGGGCTCGCCCGGGTCGCGCGCTGGAACGGCCAGACGTCGGGCGACCACGCCTTCTCCGTCGCCCAGCACTCGCTGTTGGTCGAATCGCTCTGCGTTCACTTTTCGCCCAAGCTCGACCGGCGCTGGCGCCTGGCGGCGCTGCTGCACGACGCCTCGGAATATGTCGTCGGCGATCTGATCAGCCCGTTCAAGGCGGCGATCGGGCTGGATTACAAGGCGTTCGAGAACCGCCTCATCGAAGCGGTGCACATCCGTTTCGGCCTGCCCGCCCAGTTGCCGGAGACCACCCGGAAACTGATCAAACGCGCCGATGGCGCCTCCGCATTCCTGGAGGCGACGCAGCTTGCCGGCTTCGAGGACAAGGAAGCGGCCAGGATCTTCGGCCGCCCGCGCGCCCTGAGCG
>JBPCWF010000177.1:0-7829 GCA_051009775.1 Hyphomicrobiales bacterium
GCCTGGGGCGCTGAGGACCTGAGTGCGGATCTTGGCGCGGCAACCAACAAGACCGAAGCGGGCGTCTATGCGGATCCTTACCGGCTGGCGCGCACCCTGTGCCTTGCCGGCGCCGTCGCGGCAGGCGTCGCACCGATCGACACGGTCTATGTGAACTTCCGCGACGAGGACGGCCTGCGCGCGGAGTGCGAGGCCGCCGCGCGCGACGGCTTCGTCGCCAAGATGGCGATCCATCCGGCACAGGTGGCGGTGATCAATAAGGTGTTCACTCCGTCGGCCGACACCGTCGCGCGCGCCGGGCGCATCGTTGCGGCCTTTGCCGAGGCCGGCGACGCGGGCGTCATCGGGCTCGACGGCGAGATGCTCGACCGCCCTCACCTGACCCGCGCGGAAAAGCTGCTGGCCCGCGCCGCGCGGTACAAGGACGATACCTGAAGACCGCCCACCCGCTTGCGCCCCGCCGAACCGCGGTCCATGCTGTCGCCCGCAGGGTTCAGCCAATGAGAAGACCGGGAGGGAAACATGTCCGCATTGGGCCAAACCATCGACACCATGCTCCAGTCGGCCGTATCGGCGGGTGATGTGCCCGGCGTCGTGGCCGCCGTGACGACCGCCGACGAAACGCTCTATGAGGCGGGCTTTGGAGAGCGCGTCCAGGGCACCGGCGTGGAAATGACACCGGACACGGTTGGATGGATCGCCTCCATGACCAAGGCGGTCACCGGCGCGGTCGCCATGCAGCAGGTCGAACGGGGCGCGCTCGATCTCGACAGCCCGGCGAGCACATGGGCGCCCGAGCTCGGCGCGGTCCAGGTTCTCGAACGCTTTGGAGATGACGGCGAACCGGTGCTGCGCCCGCCGGGCCGGCCGATCACGCTGCGCAACCTGCTGACCCACACCGCGGGCTTCGGCTACGACATCTGGAACGGCGATCTCGTTCGCTATCAGGAAGTCAAGGACATCCCCGGCATCATTTCGTGCCAGAACCTGGCGCTCACCACGCCGCTCCTGTTCGATCCGGGCGAGCGCTGGCAATATGGAATCAATATCGACTGGGCCGGCAAGCTGGTCGAGGCGGCGACCGGCAAGACGCTCGGCCAGGTCATGCACGATGACATTTTTGAGCCGCTCGGGATGACCAGCACCGCATTCAAGATGACCGAGGACATGCGGTCGCGCATGGCCAAGATCCATCAGCGCGGCGGCGACGACAGCTTCGAGCCGCAGATGGAGCTCGAAATCCCGCAGGACCCGGAATTCGAGATGGGTGGCGGCGGGCTCTATTCCACGGCCGGCGACTATCTCAAATTCGTTCGCATGATCCTCAACAAGGGGGCGGCCAACGGCCATCAGGTGCTGAACCCCGAGACCGTCGCGGCCATGTCGGTCAACCAGATGGACGACTGCCGGGTCTGCGTCATGAAAACCGTGATGCCGCCCTTGTCGAACGACGCGGAGTTCTTCCCCGGCCTGGAGAAGACCTGGGGCCTGAGCTTCATGATCAACGAGGCCGAGGCCCCGACCGGCCGCTCGGCCGGCAGTCTGGCCTGGGCCGGCCTTGCCAACTCGTTCTACTGGATCGATCCGGTGAAGGGCGTCGGCGGGGTCTACATGACCCAGATCCTGCCGTTCGCGGACAAGAAGTCGCTGCCCCTGTTCTACGATTTCGAGAACGCGGTTTATCAGTCGTTGACATGACCGGGATGGCCGGAGCCGGGCCGGACGACAGGCGCCTGGACGCGCCGACATTCCACCGCAATCACGGACCCATGCTTGAGGTTCTGCGCGACGTGCTCAGCGCACGCCCGGGCGATGTCGTCGAGATTGGCAGCGGCACCGGCCAGCATATCGCCGCCTTCGCCGAGGCCATGCCCGAGCTCACCTGGTGGCCGACCGATCTGAGCGCGCGTCACCTCGAGAGCATCGCGGCCTGGCGCCGGGAGAGCCCGGCTGAGAATCTCAGAATGCCGGTCGCCCTCGACGCCTCGGCGCCCGACTGGGGCTTCGGCGCACCGGACCGGCCGCCGGCGGGCGGTCTGGCGGCGCTGTTCAGCGCCAATGTGATTCACATCTCGCCGATCGCGGTGACCCACGGCCTGTTCCGCGGCGCCGGCCGTCATCTCGGGCCGGACGGCTGTCTCATGATCTACGGACCGTTCCGGCGCGACGGCGTCCACACGGCGCAGAGCAATGCCCGGTTCGACGCCTCGCTCCGGGCCGAAGATCCCGAATGGGGGGTGCGCGACACCGCGGACCTCAACGTCATCGCGGCGGAGCATGGCCTCATCCTCGATCGCACGGTCGACATGCCGGCGAACAACTTCATCCTGGTCTATGCCAGGGCCCGTTAGCCGCTACCCCGGCCGCGTCATCGAGAACAGCTCGTCCACCACCGCATAGTCCCGATAGCCGAGCCGGGCGATCGGCTTGAAGCGGGCGACATCGACCTTACCGTCCTCGATCACGCTGTCATCGATATGGATGCCGATGACATGGCCGAAGACGACCGCGTTCACCGCACCGTTGGACGGCGGCAGGTGCACGGTCTGAAGATATTTGCATTCCAGCGCCACCGGCGACGCGGCCACCCGCGGCGGCCTGACCAGCCTGGACGGCACCATTTCGAGCCCCGCCATCTGCGCCTCGTCGACCTCCGCGCCGACCGGGGCGGAGGTCTGGTTCATCTGCTCGCGCAGCTCCCAGGTCGCCATGTTGCAGACGAACTCTCCGCTCGCTTCGGCATTCTCCAGGCTGTCTTTGCGCCCGCCGCTGGCGAACATGACGATGTTCGGACGGTTGGAGACCGCGTTGAAGAAGCTGTAGGGCGCAAGGTTGAGGACGCCGTCCGGACCGAGCGAGGATATCCACCCGATCGGCCGCGGCACCACCAGCGCCTTGAACGGGTCGTGCCTGAGCCCGTGATCGTTCTCAACCGCATCGTAGAACATGGCGTGGCATCCTCAGGGTCTGTTGGCGGCACCGGTTGCGGCATGGCGTTCGAGCGCCGCGGGAAGACCGGTGACCGTGTCGAGCAGAATATCGGCCAGTGCGCCGAAGTCCTGCGCGTCGCAATTGCCGGACAATACGCCTACCCGCAATCCGGCCCCCGCGGCCAGTCCCATTTCCAGGTCGTGGACATTGTCGCCGACAACGGCGACCTCACCCGGCTCCAGACCGCAGGCCGCGCAGAAGGCGTACACCATGTCCGGTGCGGGCTTGGCCTGCGGCACCCCGTCATAACCGGTCACGAAGTCGAGCATTGCGGTGAGCCCCAGATGCTCGAAACAGGCATCGGCCGAGCGCGTCACATCATTGGTGGCGATGCCGAGCCGCCGGCCATCGACCTTCAAGCTGTCGAACAGCGCACCGAGATCCGTGAGCGGCGCCAGGTGCTCGATCGCGCCGGCGGTGAACATATCGTTGAGCCGGTCGACCATCGACACCAGCGCCTCGCCGCCCAGGTCGGGACGCCATAGCGCTGCCAGGTCATCTGCCGTGCCGGCCGCAAGTACCGAGCCCGCCTTGCAGCGCTTCGCAACCGGATCGAAGCCGGCAAGCGCCAGAAGCGCATCGGCGCGCGCCGCATCGCCGTCCGCAACATGGTGCGCCACCGTGTGATAGACCGGCTGCCAGGTCGCCTCGAAGTCGATCAGGGTGCCGTCCTTGTCGAACAGGATGCCTGCGATGTTCATGGCGCCTGCCAGCGCGTCACCAGATCGTCGAGCACGGGCCGCGCCCGCTCGCCCGGCGGTTCGGTGGCGGTTGCCAGATAGACGAAGCCAGCCACCTTCTCGTTCGGTTCCAGACCGATCAGCCGGCGGATCTCGTCATCGAACGCGTACCATTCGGTGATCCATTGCGAAGCGAAGCCCATCGCTGTCGCCGCCACCAGAATGTTCTGGCATACCGCGCCCGCGGACAGCACCTGCTCCCACTCGGGAACTTTCGGATGGGGCGCGGTCCGCGAGATCACCGCCACGACCGTGGGCGCCCGGGAGAAACGGCCGGCCTCGATTTCAATCTGCTTCTCCGTGGCATCCGGATTGACGTCCGCGAACCGGGCGGCCAGCGCCTTGCCGAACCCGGCGCGCGCATCGCCCTCGAAGATGACGAAGCGCCAGGGCGCAAGCTTGCCATGGTCGGGGACGCGGGCGGCGATGGTCAGCAGTTCGCGCAGCTGTTCGGCATCCGGTCCGGGCCCGGTCATGTTGTTCGCCACCACCGACCGGCGGGTGCGCAGCAGTTCCAATGTCCTGTTCATAGATCCCCTGCTCTCGTTTAGCGCTATTGCGCTTCCACCCGTATTTTCCCTATGGTCGCGACGGAGACTAGGGAACGTAGTCCACGGAGGAGGCTCATGCTCAACGCAGCGCGACGGTTCTTGCATATTTCCGCGACCGTTCTACTGGCAACATTCATCTCGGTCCTGTCGGCGGGTCTTTCCTCGGCCGCCGAGGACGAACGTGTCATGTTGATCCTCGACGCCTCCGGCAGCATGTGGGGCCAGGTCGAGGGCAAGCCGAAATACCGGATCGCGCGCAGTGTCATCGGCGATGTGCTCAAGGATATCGGTAAGAAAGTCAACATGGGCGTGATGGCCTACGGGCACCGGACCAAGGGCGATTGCAAAGACATCCAGACCCTGATCCCCGTCGGCCCGGTCAGTTCCAACCGATATATGAGCGCGATCAACAAGATCAAGCCGAAGGGCAAGACGCCGATTTCGGCGGCCGTACGAAAAGCCGCCGAAGCGCTCAAATATACCGAGGAGAAGGCCACCATCGTGCTGGTCAGCGACGGGCTCGAAACCTGCAACGCCGACCCCTGCGCGCTGTCCGCCGAACTCGAGAAGCTTGGCATCGACTTCACCGTCCACGTGGTCGGCTTCGATCTCGGCAACGAGGACACCTCGACACTGAGCTGCCTGGCGAAGAACACCGGCGGCCTGTTCCTGTCGGCACAGAACGCCAATGAGCTGAGCGAGGCCATCGGCCAGGTGGTGGAAGCGGTGCGCGGTCCCGCCGTGGCGGAAGTCAAACCGGCACCTGAGCCCGAACCCGCACCGCAGCCCGAGCCGGAGCCCGTCGCGGGCCCGACCCAGGTCCTGCCGCGCGCCTATCTGGTCGCCGGCGGCGAGCGGCTGACCGATGCCTATTACCGGGTCTACGGGATCGAGCAGGATGCCGACGGCAAACGCAAGCAGCTGACCACTGGCGGCGGCAAGCCGAAGTTCAAGCTGAAACCCGGCCGCTATTACATCACCGCCGAACGCGGCTCAGCCAGGACCGGTACGGAAGTGGAGGTCGTCGAAGGCGAGGCCACCATCCTGGACATCGTTCTGAACGCCGGCCTGCTGCGCACCACCGCCTCGCTGGCGCCGGAAGGCGAGCAGCTGGGCGACGCCTATTTCCGGGTCTACGAGGCCAAGCAGGACATAGACGGAAACCGCAAACGGGTGGTCACCGGCGGCGGCAAACCGAAGTTCACCTTGACCGCCGGGAGCTACTACATCACCGCAAATCGCGGCAGCGCCCTTACCGGGGTCGACGTGGTGGTCGAGGCCGGCGGCGCCGACAAGGTGCACATCGTGCTCAACGCCGGCATCGCCATACCGTCGGCAGCCTTTAACGAAGGCGGAGAGCCGATAAAGAATGCCTATTTCCGGGTCTATGAATCGAAGCAAGACGACGACGGCAAGCGCAAACGGGTGACCACCGGTGGCGGCAAGCCGAAATTCACCGTGCCCGCAGGCGAGTATTACCTCACGGCCGAGGTCGGTGACGCGTCGATTGGCACCAACATCGCCATCGCGCCGGGCGAGGCGACCAGGGTGGCTCTCGTCCTGGGCGCCGGCGTGCTTGCGCCGACCGCCTACTATTCCGAAGGCGGCGACCCGGTCAAAGGCGCCTATTTCCGGGTCTACAAAGCGCAACAGAACGCCGACGGCCAGCGCAAGCAGGTCACCGCCGGCGGCGGCAAGCCAAAGTTCAAGCTGCCCGCCAGTAAATACTATGTGACCGCGGAGATTGGCGATGCGGTCATCGGCAAGGATGTCGAGATCAAGGCCGGAGAAGCGGTCGATGTCGCCATGGTGCTGGGGGCGGGCATTGTCGTGCCCACGGCCCATTACGCAGAAGGCAGCGACTCGGTCAAGGGTGTCTATTTCCGGGTCTTTGCGGCCGAGCAGAACGCGGACGGTCAGCGCAAGCAGATAGCCGCCGGCGGCGGCAAGCCAAAGTTCAAGTTGCCGTCCGGCAAATACTGGATCACCGCCAAGATCGGCGACGCGCTCGTCGGCCGCGATATCGAAGTGCGGGCCGGCGAGCGCACGGACGTGGCGGTCGTGCTCGATGCCGGCGTGCTGGCACTGTTCGCGTCGGCCTCCCAGGGTGGAGATCCGGTCAAGAAGGTCTATTTCCGCGTCTACGACCTCAAGAAGGACATCGAGGGCAACCGCAAGCAGCTGACCGCCGGCGGCGGTGCGCCCAAATTCAAACTGCCCGCGGGCAAGTATCTGGCGACAGCCAAGTGGGGCGACGCCACGGCACGGATGGAGGTCGAGGTGACCGCCGGCCAGATGACCGAGACGACGATCAACCTCAATGCCGGCCGCCTGGAAGTGGTCGCGGTCGATGCGGCGAGCGGTCAGCGTCGCACCGACCGGCCGAGTTTCAGGGTGTATAGTGCCAAGAAGGATATCGAAGGCAACCGCAAGCAGATCGCCGCCGGCAGCGGCGAGACCTTTGCCGCCAATGTGCCCGCCGGCAAGTATGTCGTCTCCGCCCGCATCAGGGGCGACAAAAAGGCGTCCGGCTCCGTTGAGATCGAGGTCAAGTCCGGCGAACTGACCGAAGCGCAGGTGCCGGTTGAAGCCGACTAGGACGTGAAAAAACCGGAAATGTGGTGAAAACGGGGCCAACGGCCCCGTTTTTTTCTTGCGAGAATCATGAGAATCGCCAGACTTGCCGCTGGGACGATTTGCGTAAAACGTGGACTTTGGGGCAAACGGTCTTGGGGCTGTCGGGGGACGTCCGGAATGACGCCTGTTCAGAGCGCACAATGGGTTCGGCGCGGTGCACTTGGCATATGCTGTGTGCTGATCGTGTTGTGCCGCATGGTTATTCCGGCGGGTGCGGCGGACGATGTCGTGCTTGTCCTCGATGCTTCTCGCAGCATGTGGGGCACGGTCGCCAAGAAACCGAAATACATGATGGTGCACGATGCCTTCGCCCGTGCACTGGACAAACGCTCGGCCATACCGGGCGTCGGTCTCATCAGTTTCGGCAACCGTTCGCCATCGAGCTGTTCGGACGTCAACGCGCTGATTGCGCCAGGCGCCTCCGACCACGGCCGGTTCCTGAGCACGATCGGCGACCTCAAACCGTGGGGGCTCACGCCCATTGCAGAGTCTCTGCGCCGTGCATCCGGCACGTTCCGTGCCGATGCCGCTGGCCGGTCGATCATCCTGATCACGGATGGGACGGAGAACTGCCGCGGCGACCCGTGCGCCGTGGCCCGGACCCTCAAGCAGCAAAGTCCATCGCTTGCCATCAACGTTATTGCCTTGTCGGTGCCCGAAGCCGCCCACAAGCACCTGTCGTGCGTTGCCGAAAACACAGACGGCCTGTTTCAGACCGCAAGCACGCAGGGTGAACTCGACATCGCCGTCCGCGCGGCGCTTGACTGGACCCCGGGAGCCGCGCCCGCGACCCCGGTTGCGGACGGGCAAGCGGCCGAACCTTTGACGCCGTCGCTTGCCCTGTTGAACGAGCCTCCACCCCTGCCGCGGCGCAATCCCAAATGGCGCCAGCGCCTGGCGGCCGTTGCAC
>JBPCWF010000178.1:0-4719 GCA_051009775.1 Hyphomicrobiales bacterium
CGACTGGGTGACGTTAAGCTGTTCGGCGGCCTTGTTGAGAGTGCCGATCCGGACAACCGCGAGGAAGGTCTGAAGCGCGGCGATGTTCATGCTCTCGCCCTGCCGTTAATTCGAAGTTCTCAAATCATAATATCAAACAAATTCGTTATCCTGATACATAAAGCTGCGTCATAATCAGTCTGGTTAAATTCGGACCGCAACCGTCAAGATGGTGACGCACATGCATTTCAGCATTCAGCTTTCGGCCTATTATCCCGACAAGAGCTATGGCGGCGACCGGCTCTACCGGGACCTGCTGGACCAGGCCGTCCTGGCCGACCGGGCAGGCTTCGATGCGGTCTCCATCACCGAGCATCACCTGATCAATATCCTGATGATGCCGGCGCCGCTGCAATTCGCGGTCAAGATCGCCGATGCTACCCGGCATGTGAACATCATGACATCCGTCGCCGTCCTGCCGCTGCATGACATGCGGACCTATGCGGGCGAGGTCGTCGCAGCCGACATCTTCACCGAGGGCCGCCTGATGCTGGGCGTCGGGCGCGGCGCCTTCGGCTTCGAGATGGACCGGCTGGGCGTTCCGCTCGAGAGCGCACGGGAGAAGTTCGACGAGTCCCTGAATGTGCTCGTAGAGCTCCTGCGCGAGGAAGAAGTGTCCTGGGACGGCAAGTACTACAGGTTCGACCCGATCACCGTGATGCCCCGGCCGGTGCGGCCCGGCGGCCCGCCGATCATGATGGCCGTGCTCGTGCCGGAGGCGATCTACCACTGCACCAAGCGCGGCTTCCATATCCAGACCACGCCGCTCTCGGGCGATCACCAGCACATGCTGGATCAGGTCGACGCGTTCCATCGCGGCAAGGCGGAACTGGGCGATGACGGGGCGGACCTGACGCTCTCGCTCTCACGCGTCGCCTTCATTGTGAAAAACGAAATGGACCGTGCGGTCAAAAACCAGGCGGCCTATGAGTATTACAGCCGTTTCGACAATGTCTGGACCGGCCCTGGCATCGTCGAGAACGGCATGATCGCACCCCTGCCGCGCAAGCAGACGGTCGACGAGCTGGCCGAAAGTCTCCTGATCTGCACACCGCAGGAGATGATCGACAAGCTCGGCCCCTATGCCGAGGCCGGCATCGACCGGGTGATCCTCAATCCGAACTTCGGGGCGGACCAAGCCGAGATCCTGGACTGCATCCAGTGCTTCGCCGAGGAGGTGATGCCGCACTTTACGGACGGCACCCAAGCCATCGAAGCAGCGGAATGAACCTTGTTCGTGACCAGGGAGGCACAGGACGCATGGGCCCGGTGATCGACTGCGCATACACTGTGGAAGGCTCGGGCCCGCCGCTGTTCCTGATCCACGGCATCGGCGCCGCGCGGGACACCTGGCGGTTCGTCATGCCGGCCCTGACCGATCATTTCACCGTGGTCAGCTACGACCTGCGCGGGCACGGCACATCGCCCATGCCCGACGGCGCGTTCGGGCTGGACGATCTGGTCGGCGATCTCGAGCGGGTCCGGGAGCGTTCAGGGTTCGAGCAGGCGCATTTCGCCGGCCATTCGCTCGGCGGCATGATCGGCCCGGCCTATGCGCGCAAATATCCCGACCGTGTGCTCTCGCTCGGCCTGCTCTCGACCGCGGCCGGGCGCTCGCAAGACGACAGCGCCAAGGTCTGGGGCGTGGTGCACGCCATGGAAGACAAGGGCGTCCCGCAGGTACTCGATACCCTGATCGAGCGCTGGTATACCGATGCCTTCATCGCCGCACGGCCCGATGTGGTCCAGCGCCGGCTCAAGCAGGTCGTCGACACGGACGCCGACATCTTCCTCAACGTATTCCGGATCTATGCCGGCACGGAAATGATGCCCTGGCTGCACGAGGTCACCGCACCTTCCCTGGTGCTGACCGGCGAGTTCGACGGCGGCTGCAACCCGAGACTCAACCGGCTGATCGCGGACGCGATGCCGAATTCGGAGCTGGTCATCCTGCCGGGGTACAAGCACGCCATTTTGCTCGAGGCCGGCGAGGAGGTCGCGCAACACCTGATCCGGTTCATGGGCGCCCACTGACCGGCAGGCCGGTCCGCGCCGGCGGATGCACGGCTCACATGTGGACCGCGATCCGGCCCTGCCCCGCTTGCGATTGATAGGACCTCGCCCACGGTATCAGCTCGTCGATCGGCATGGGTTTCGCGATCTGGTACCCCTGGAGCCTGTCGACGCCAAGACTCACCATCAGTTCCCAGACTTCGGGCGTTTCGATGCCTTCGGCAACGATGCGCATGCCCAGCTGCTTGCCAAGCGACACGCATGAGGCGACAGTCGCCATCGACCGGTGGTCTTTCTCCGCCATGCGGACGAAATGCTGGTCGATCTTCAGTTCCTTGAAGGGGAACTTGGTGAGTTGCTCGATGTTGGAGAACTGCGTGCCAAAATCGTCGAGCGACAGCTCGAAGCCCAGAAGGTCCAGGCGCGCAAGAACCTCCATCGAGTCGACGGAGTCCTCGACCAGCTTGCTCTCGGTCAGCTCAAACACGAAGCGGGACCTGTGCTGGCCGCACTGGTCGACCATCGAGGCCACACTGTCCGGAAACGCTGTGTCGTTCAACGCGGCCGCACCGAGATTGATCGACACGGTCAGACCCGGATCGGCGCGGTTCACGGTTTCGATGTCCGCGATCACGTTCCTGATCATCTGCTCGGTGAGCAGCGGCATCAACCCGTTGTCCTCCGCCTGCGGGATGAACAGTCCCGG
Organism: Hyphomicrobiales bacterium; assembly: GCA_051009775.1. Lineage (GTDB taxonomy): Bacteria > Pseudomonadota > Alphaproteobacteria > Rhizobiales > JAJFHB01 > JBPCWF01. The sequence goes on from JBPCWF010000178.1 coordinate 2,759, forward strand.
CGGCAGGATTCCGCGTTCGGGATGACGCAGGCGCGCGAGCGCTTCGACGCCTGAAAGGGCGCCGGTCGCGGCATCGATCTGTGGCTGGTAGTGCGCCACGATCCGGTGACCGTTGAGCGCCGCCTTGATCTCTTCAACACTCAAGATCGGCGATGAGCCATTGCCAGCCGGGTGCCGGGTTCCTCCCAGCTTGGAAATCATAGCGTCGAGGCATGCCCGGCTCAGGGGTTTCGCAAGGGGACCCATGACGTTCAGGCCGCATTTCTTCGCAAGCTCGATGGCGAGCGACGAAATTGCCGCTCCTTCACCGCTGACGATGCCGATCGGGCCCGGATAGGCCCGCTGGTCCATGTGCCGCAGGAACTGAACGCCATCCATCACAGGCATCTTCAGATCCAGCAGGATAAAATCGATGACATCTTCGGACTGCTCGACGAAGTCCAACGCCTCCTGCCCGTTTTGCGCGAGCATGATTTCCGACGCGCCGGATTCATGGAAATAGGATCGGGCAACCTCGCAGAGAACGGGATCGTCATCAACGATAAGAACTGAGGCTAAGGGGTGATATGTCATGATAGATGATCGCTCTGAGATGTTTCTCACGTCGTCAATGCGCCTATGAGCCCATGGCCTTTTCGATCACATCCTCAATCGCAAAGGGCTTGTGGAAGACACCGGCCGCCCCTTGACCGACAGCTTCTTCGAGCAGGTCCCGCGCACTGAACCCGGTCATCATGTAGACCTTTGCGTCGGGCTTGATTTTCCTGATTTCAAGGAAGCATTCCACGCCGTTCAGACCAAGCATCATGACGTCCATGAAGGTCAGGTCGAACTCTTCCTGCCGGAATGCCTTGACGGCGTCCTCGCCGCCATAAACGGTTGTGACCTTGTGGCCGTAGAATTCCAGTGCCTCGGACAACCCGTCGGCGCCGTCGCGGTCATCGTCCACCACCAAGATAGTATGTTGCTTCATCACGCTGCCCTTTCGTGCGCCTGCCTTATGGGCAGGCTGATCGTGACCGTTGTGCCGAGACCGACCGTGCTTTCGAATTCAAGTACACCGTCATGTTTCTCGATGATCTTATTCGCCGTTGCCAGACCCAGACCGCATCCGTAGCTCTTGGTCGAAAACAGCGGCTCGAACGCCTTCGCCGCGGATTCGGCATCCATGCCGGGGCCGGTGTCCTGGAAGACGATCGTGTAGTAATCCGCCTCAACCGCCGTTCGCACGCTCAGCACGCGCGGTTTGTCTTCCGGCATGTCGGCAAGCGCCTGCGCGGCATTCTCGAAGATGTTCACGACCGCCTGCCGGATCCGTTCCGGCGCGACGACCAGCTGCACATCCGGAGCGGCGAAATTTTCGACGAGTTCCACATTTCCGGAGATTTCCAGCTCGCTCAGGGTGGCCCGCAGCCAGTCGTCGCCCATGACCTGCCGGGACTCGCACACCGGATCGCTTGCAAAGCCGAGAAGATCCGAAATGATGTCATCGCAGCGAACGACGTTCCGCTCGACGCGTTCAAGCGAACGGTCGACACCGAGTTCCAGCCCTTTGGTTTTCTGCAGGGCCAGATGAACCGAGGATCGGATTGCCGCCAGGGGGTTCCTCAGTTCGTGGCTGACGGTTGCCGTCAGCTCGCCAAGCGTCGCCAGGCGTTCCTGCTGGACCAGCGTCTCCTGGGTCGCTTCCAGTTCCCAGCTCCGTTGAACAAGCTGGCGGTTGGTATCTTCAAGCTCCACCTTGGCCTTGAGAATCTGGTCGTGCTGGTGCCGCAGGGCTTTTGCCGCGCGGAGAACGATCAGAAGCAGGGCCAGATAGAGCAGGGCGAAAAGGCTGCCGACAATCGCGAGAATCAGATATTTGCGCGCATCCATCTTGTGAAGCGTCGCGGTCACGTTGTCGTAGACTTCGAAAACAGCTTCGATGCGGCCATCGCTGTCGCGGATCGGGATGTATGAGG
>JBPCWF010000179.1:0-4570 GCA_051009775.1 Hyphomicrobiales bacterium
GGTAGAGCGTGCCGAACAGGACGGCCGCGCAACCCACCGCCAAAAGCAGGTTGTTGACGACCAGCGCCCCTTCCCGGCTGATCGGCGCGAACAGGCCGCCACTGCGGAAGATCGGAGCGCGCCAGGCGAAAAGCGCCAGGGAACCGCCAATGAAGGCGCAGAGGATGACGAGAATGAAGACGCCGCGCGCCGGGTCGGTCGCAAAGGCGTGGACCGAGGTCAGGACACCGGAGCGCACCAGGAACGTGCCGACCAGGCTGAGCGAAAAGGTGAGGATCGCCAGCAGGATGGTCCAGACCTTCAGGGCATCGCGCTTCTCGACCACGATTGCGGAATGCAGCAGCGCCGTGCCCAGGAGCCAGGGCATGAAAGACGCGTTCTCGACCGGATCCCAGAACCACCAGCCGCCCCAGCCGAGCTCGTAGTAAGCCCACCAGGAGCCCATGGCGATGCCGACGGTGAGGAACATCCAGGCCGCAAGCGTCCACGGCCGCACCCAACGCGCCCAGGCCGGATCGACGCGGCCCTCGATCAGAGCGGCGACGGCGAAGGAGAAGGCCATGGAGAAGCCGACATAGCCGATGTAGAGAAACGGCGGATGGAACGCGAGACCCGGATCCTGCAGGATCGGATTGAGCCCCTGGCCGTCGGCCGGCGTCGGATGGATACGGGCGAAGGGATTGGACGTCACGATGCTAAACAGGAGAAAGGCGACCGCGATCATCGCCTGAACGCTCAGCACCCTGGCCCTGAGACCGGGCGGCAGGTTGCGTCCGAAGGTTGCCACGCAGGCGCCGAACAGGGTCAGGATCAGTATCCACAGAACCATCGACCCCTCGTGGTTGCCCCAGACGCCGCTGATCTTGTAGATCAGCGGTTTCGACGAATGGGAGTTCTGCCAGACATTTACGATCGAAAAGTCTGATGTGACGTAACCGTGCATGAGCGCGAGGAATGCAATCGCAACCAGAAGAAACTGCGCCTGGGCCGCCGGTTCCGCGGTCTTCATGAGCGCGACGTCACCGCGCTGGGCGCCGACCAGCGGCACCACCACCTGCATCACCGCCAGAGCGAGCGCGAGGATCAGGGCGAAATGTCCGGTTTCTGCAATCATCTTGGTTTCAGCTCACTTCTCGTCGGTGCCGTGCTGCCAGACGCCTTTTTCCTTGAGGGCGTCGGCGACCTCCTTGGGCATGTAGTTCTCGTCGTGCTTGGCAAGGACGCTGTCGGCAACGAATACGCCCTGCCCATTGAGCTTGCCCTCGGTGACTACACCCTGGCCCTCGCGGAACAGGTCGGGCAGAACACCGGTAAAGACGACCGGCATTGTCTTTATGGTGTCGGTGACCGTGAACTTTACCGTCGATCCGATGTTGCGTTCGACACTACCTTCTGCGACCAGACCGCCAAGCCGGAACCGCTGGCCTTCGGTAACGCCCTTCTCGGCCACCTCGGACGGCGTGTAGAAGAACACGATCGTGTCTTCGAGCACGAAAAGAACCAGCCCGACCGCCACTGCCAGGATCGCCACGCCACTGCCGATAAAGGCGGCGCGCCGTTGTTTACGCGTCATTGCCATAGGCCGTCACTCACTCTTCAAACCCAATCCGTTTCTGGTCTCTTCTATGCGCGTCAGCGCGCTCTGGTCGCCGGCGAACTGGGTCGCCGCCTTGTCCAGCGCACCGCGCGCCTTGTCGGTCTTGCCCAGTACCACATAGGCCTGCACCAGACGTAGCCATCCATTCAGGTCGCTGCCGTCCTGATCGAGCCGCGACGCCAGCCGCGCGACCATGCCCTCGATCATCTCGCGCTGTTCGTCGGCCGTCATGTCGCGCGCTGCGTCGACATCTTCACGCGACAATTGAGGCGCTGTGGCGACGGTGCCGCCAGCATCGCTTATATGGGCCTCGATGACCGGGCGCCACTGGGCGTCTTTCGGGCCGTCTTTCAGGATCGACCGCCAGCGCGCGATCGCGCCCTCGGTGTCACCATCCTGCCGAGCGGCAAGGCCCAGGAAGAACCGGGCCTTGAACATCTTGGCGTCCATCCGTTCCGCTTCGGCGAACGCCTTGCGCGCCGCCTCGGTGACCAGACCCTGTTCGGCCAGGACCAGGGCTTCACCGTAATTGGTCAGAACCTCGGCATTGCGCCCCTCTATGTCGAGCGAATGGGCATAGGCGGCCGCCGCATCGCGGTAGCGCCTGAGCTGCAGATAGGCCGGAGCGATGATGCGCCAGCCGCGCCCGTCACGCGGATTGGCGCGCAGGTGTCTCTCGACCTTTGCGACAAGCCCCCCAATGTCCTGGTTTTCCGGCGACAACTCCTGGCGCGCGGCGAACGGCTGACCCGGCAGGTTGGGCGAGCCGGCGAAAAGATAAACCGCCAGGGACAGGGCGGGCACCATGATAACGATGAACACCGATGCGGCGCGCCTGATCGAGAGACCGGCGCCTGCCTGGCGCGCCGTCTGTCCGGCTTCGCCCGGCGCCGTCGCGAGTAGCCGGCGCGAGACCTCGATACGGGCCGCTTCGGCCTCATCCGCATTCAACAGGCCGGACTCGGCCTCCGCATCGATCTGCTGCAATTGGTCGCGATAGATCTCGGCATCGAATTCCGCACGTCCGGACGCCGCCTGGCGTTCGCGCGCCAGCGGCAGCAGGACGGCGAGCAGCGCGGCTGCCGTGAACAGAGCAAAGATCAACCAAATGAGCATGGCGCCATCATTTCTAACGACCTTTCAACTTCAATGCACGTTAACGCGATTTTTGGAACGCACTTAGTGTCGCAGTTACATTTCCGGATGTCGCAAAACCGTGGTGCGGTTTTGACCGCGATGGTAATGTTTGGACCGATTTCGCACGATTTCTCCTTGACCATACACATACCCGGAGGCGGATCGAGCCTGGCATGAAACGCTATTCGATCTTCTCGTTGGCGCGCAACGCAGCCAACTACCACAAAGACTGGGGACCGGCCTGGCGCAGCCCGGACCCCAAGGCCGAGTATGACGTGGTCATCATCGGTGCCGGCGGACACGGCCTTGCGACCGCCTATTATCTGGCCAAGAACCACAAGGTCACCAATGTGGCGGTGCTGGAGAAAGGCTGGCTCGGGGGCGGCAATACCGGGCGCAATACCACGATCATCCGTTCGAACTACCTGCAGGACGAGAGCATGGCGATCTATGAGCTGTCGCGCTCGCTCTATGAAGGCCTGAGCCAGGAACTCAATTTCAACGTGATGTTCTCGCCGCGCGGGCTCTTGATGCTGTGCCAGACCGAGCACGAGCTGCGCGCCATGAAGCGGACGTCTCATGCCAACCGGCTGGCCGGGATCGAAGCCAAGATGATCGACCGCAAGCAAGTCAAGCGGCTGTGCCCGATCATCAATGACAGCGACGATTGCCGCTATCCGATCCTCGGCGCCTATCACCAGCCCCGCGGCGGGACGGCGCGCCATGACGCCATAGCCTGGGGCTATGCACGTGGCGCCGACGCCATGGGGGTCGACGTCATTCAGAACTGCGAGGTGACCGCGATCGACCGCAAGGGCGGTGCCGTCACCGGCGTCAGAACGTCAAGGGGTGTCATCAAGGCAAAGAAAATCGCGGTGGTGACGGCGGGAAGTACGTCTCTTGTGATGCAGATGGCCGGCGTTCAGATGCCGATCGAGAGCGTGGCTCTGCAGGCGCTGGTGTCGGAACCGATCAAGCCCTGCATAGACGTCGTGGTCATGGCCAACACAGTCCATGGCTATATAAGCCAGTCGGACAAGGGCGAACTTGTGATCGGCGGCGGAGCCGATCCCTATAACAACTATTCGCAGCGCGGCAGCCTGCCGGCGCTCGAACACACCGTGTCGGCGCTGGTCGAGACCTTTCCGATCATCAGCAGGTTGCGAATGCTGCGCATGTGGGGGGGGATAGTGGACATGACGGGAGACCGCAGTCCGATCATCTCGATGACCGATGTGAAGGGCCTGTTCGTCAATTGCGGGTGGGGTACGGGCGGCTTCAAGGCGATCCCGGGGTCCGGCTGGGCGTTCGCGGATACGATCGCCAACGAGCGCCCGCACGAGATTGCCGGGCCGTTCAGCCTGAACCGTTTCCTCGAGGGGCGCCTGATCGATGAAAGCGTCGCCGCGGCGGTGGCGCACTAGGGCCTGTGGACAATCATGGTTGCGGTGTTGGTTTGACCAGATTGGTTCAGTGTCGTGGTGTGAGGAGGAAGGACATGCAGCGCATATTCAACGACGAACAGTGCGTCACTGGGCCAATCTGGCCAAATCCCGGAGGGACGCGGCCCATTTGGCCGCTGGACGTCGTTGCGAAAGGCTTGAAGTGGCCTACACTACGGCGCCTTTCGCGCCTAACCAGCAGACAAATGGGCCACGCCAACACCGCAACCTTGAATGTCCACAGGCCCTAGCTCATGTTGTGGGGCCCTAGCTCATGTTGTGGCGCAAGGTGATCGTGGCGCTGACCGGGACCAGTTGGATGCCTTTTTCCTTCAGCGTCGCGGTCCATTCCGTGATCTGCTCGACGGTGACCGGCAGGCCGGATGCGACGCCG